>SHUW01000085.1 GCA_009694465.1 Ilumatobacteraceae bacterium | reverse complement strand
GACACAGAACTTGACGCATACATCTCTGATCCCCAGTCCTTGCTCAGCACACTGGAGCAACGCCACATCGAGTGGCAAGAACTCTTCGACTTGCAGCCGCCCTTTATTATTGCGAACGCGACGGTCCCACCCCTTGGGCAATGGCCAAGACGTTCGGCAGGAGCAATATCATTGGCCCAGCCACACGATGTATTACAAGGCGTTTCTGGATCTCCCGGGATTGCCCGTGGTCGCGCCCGAGTTGTGCTTGATCCAAGCGATCCTCGCGACCTTCAACCAGGAGATGTTTTGGTGGCTCCCTGTACTGACCCAAGTTGGACGCCGCTTTTTATGTCGGCCGCTGCCGTTGTGGTAGACGTTGGCGGACAGATCAGCCATGCAGTAATCGTGAGCCGCGAACTTGGTTTGCCCTGCGTGATTTCGGTGACTGACGGCACCCGGCGAATCCCTGATGGCGCACTCATCGAGGTGGACGGAACCTCTGGGACCGTCTCGATTGTGTCCCTGTCATAGCCGTTGACCTACGATAAGGACAGAGAGCGTCTATCGGCTCTGAAATGAAGGGGAAATCATGGGTGTACTTGACGGTCAAGTGGCATGTATCACGGGTGGCACACGAGGCATCGGTCTAGCGATTGCGAGCGCTTTTCTAGACGAAGGTGCCAATGTCGTTATCAACGGACGTGATGCGGCCAAAGCGAAGCGGTCGATGGATGAGCTCGGCGCGGGCGACCGTCTTCACTTCATCGGCGGCAATGTCAAAAAACGCGAGGATTGCGAAGCAATCGTGAATGGCACTGCAGCACATTTTGGGCGTCTTGAC
This sequence comes from Ilumatobacteraceae bacterium, assembly GCA_009694465.1. GTDB lineage: Bacteria > Actinomycetota > Acidimicrobiia > Acidimicrobiales > Ilumatobacteraceae > Casp-actino8. Next base: position 5,103 of record SHUW01000085.1, on the reverse strand, counting down.
ATCTTGGTGCCAAATGCCGGTGGTGGCAGTGATTACGCACCAATTGCACAAATGACCGATGACGCAATGCAGGACGCATTGGTCTGGAGTTTTTGGCACACCTTTTGGACAATGCGAACTGCACTTAATTTGATGATTCCAAATAACTCAGGTCGCATCATCGCGATGAGTTCTGTTGAAGGCAAAATGGGCAAGCCCGGGATTTCTAGTTACGTGGTTGCTAAGCACGCCATTAATGGTCTTGTGAAATCAGCTGCTCAAGAAGTCGGCACGCTCGGTATCACTGTGAACGCTCTGTGTCCTGGCGCCATCGAAACAGACATCATGAAACAAGACGGACCGGGTGCTGCTCAGGCAATGGGCTTGACATACGAGGGACTTCTTGAAGTGTTTGCTAACGATTCAGCAGTCAAGCGACTCAACGAAGTGCAAGATGTCGCCAACGTCGCCGTGCTTCTCGCATCTGAAGCTGGTGCCGGAATCACTGGTTCACTCATTTCAATTGATGGCGGAACATCGCCCTACTAATCAGAGTTCACTTAGACAATTACACATCACGCAACGCCAACAATTAAGAACACATCGGGAGAAACATCATGGGAAAACTTGACGGGAAAATCGCCTGCATTACTGGTGGCACTCGCAGTATTGGACGAGCGATTGCTGAGGCCTACCTAGCAGAAGGCGCCACAGTCATCGTCAATGGTCGCGATGAAGCAAAAGGCAAGCAATGTCTAGAAGAACTGAACGCTGGTAAAAGGGCGGCCTTTTATGCCGGTGACGCGTCGCTGCAATCAACTGTTGAAGGACTGATTGACTACACGATCAGCACATACGGACAGTTGGATATTTGCTGCCTCAACTCGGGTGGAGTACAAATGACCGCACCGATTGCTCAAATGTCAGACGAAGAATGGAAACTCGAAGTTGACTGGAACCTGAATCACGTGTTCTGGGGAATGCGCCGTGCGCTCAACCACATGATCCCTCGCAACTATGGACGCATCATCGTCACTTCGTCTGTTGAAGGAAAGCTCGGCAAACCCGGTATCGCTGGATACGCCACCACAAAGCACGCCGTTAATGGTCTTGTAAAGTCCGTGGCTCGTGAGGTAGGCACGCTCGGCATCACCGTCAACGCAATTCTGCCGGGCTTGATCGAGACCGATATTGTGCGCAACACTGGGCCTGCCTCCGCAATCGCGATGGGACTCGAAAGCTACGACGCAATGATTGGATTATTCACCCAAGAATCCGCCCTCAAGCGTCCGAATAAGGTTGAAGAAGTCGCCGCGGTCGCAGTTTTGATGGCCACCGATGCTGCCCGCAATATGACGGGGTGCCTCTTCCCCGTCGACGGCGGGACGATGCCCTATTAAAAACTATCGACGGGTAGTTCCAGAATCGTCACAGAACCTGTCGAACCATCAATTGCAATAGTTGCCCCATCGGCAATGCGTTGAGTTGCATTTATGACGGACACAACGCATGGAATGCCGAGTTCTCGGCTCACGATGGCTGCATGGCTCGCAACCGCTCCAATATTGACGACGACACCCGCAACAGATAAAAAGAGTACCGCCCAAGACGGATCTGTTGTGGGTGCAATCATAATGTCCGTTGGTTGAATATCTTTTGCATCAGACGGATCCAAGATGACGCGCGCCGTTCCCGTCGCAATTCCTTGAGCGCCGGCTGCGCCTTGCAGCACGTCTCCCACCGAGGCAAGAGTCACGACAGACACGGCATCTCGTCTCAGCCAATCTGAAATTGGTGGCACTCCTTGCTTGAGCCCGACAATGTAGGGCGGCACAAGTTGGGAAAGTTCAGAAAATGCCGCGTCTCGCTGTGAGATCGTTTCTGCAAATGACGACGGATCTTGTAAAAAATCTTCTAACTCTGAGTCGAGCAACATAAATATCTGCTGCGTACTAGTGATCACGCCTCGGTCGACCATTCGTTCTCCCAACTGCATCATGGCCAACTTTGCTTCGTGAATCACGCGAATACATGCGCTCTTTCCCATCTCGCGCAACGAATAGAACAGTGCTGCTGACGCAAGTCCAGATTGAAAAGTAGCGACCATCTCTGAATCGTGCGACATCAATACGGACAATTCACTCACCAGCAGTTCACGATTTTCCAGATTGACTTGCCGAGCGACATGGGGTGATCGGTCATGCGTTTGAAACCTCAGCCTTTCCAACATGGCCAACGGTAACTCCGGCGCAGTAAACCATGAGTGTGACCTCATGTCCCACTCATTTGGACCACGATGACCGTGAACAATAAGCAGTGTCTCCCATGACTCCAGAAACATACGTGCATCTAGAGATTGTGATGCACCGAGACGATCAATCAACCCTGTTACACCTTGATTAAATGCGTCAGTCAAAATAACAGATTCGGCTACAGCACGACTGAGATCCCACATTGCCAACGATGATTCGGCAGATTCGACCGCTCCTATCGCGGCCATTACCTTGACGGCATCTTGTCCGCGTCCAACTGCGTCACACATTGCCTGAACAGCACCAGGACCAAGCGATGCGCCTAATGCAACTTGGCAATACGATGCCCACACCTGTTCAATCAACGGCGCCATCGCCCGCGCACGACGAACCAAATCGGCGTCAGTTGCGCTTACAAGATGGGGTCGGTCCTTTGCAGTCAGTCGAGATAATTCTGCGCACTGCTCCATTGCCCCAAATCGCTGTGTGCTCATCACCCATGCCATCGTGTTGGCAAGTTTTTCTGACTGCGATGCGTTTTCGTCATCGGGATGTGGTTCATAGTCGGGGACTCCAGGATGATCGCCAAAATAGGCTTGATCGATTGCGGCAGGAGTCGCTCCTGGCATACGACAGCCCATCAATCGAGGCAACGAAAGTTGATTATAAAAATAGCCACCCCAATTGCCAAACACTTCTGGTGGATCTAACGCAAACTCGCTGTGTTCCAAAACTCCAAAATCAACAAATCCTTGTGCCACTCCGGGGATACATCCTTGTATCCATCCAAGACTCCACCCCAATGGACTGAACGGATCGGGTCCAACTTCATCAGCGTTGGCACGCGTGTAATAGGGAAACCGCTCGCTAATTTGTGTGTCAGTAATCCAACGGTCCACGTGTAATCCCCCTATCAGCGTTGAGCAAATCACAGTGTATTGCGACTCGCTCGCCTTCTTGAACTTGACATAGATTACTCGGTGTGAATATTTCCAATCAATTTCGTCTAGATAATTGTGTTTCAGTGGTCACAGGAGGTGGACAAGGAATCGGTCGTGCCATCGCATGGGCTCTAGCAGACATCGGAAGTGATGTGGTCATTAACGCTCGTCGCATTGCTGATCTTGAAGTTACTGCGGCCGGAATCCAAGAGCGTGGTCAGCGCGCACTCATCGTCGCCGGAGATATCCGTGATTTCTCTGAGGTCGTTGCCGAACGCACGATGGCTGAGTTCGGGCGCATCGACGTATGGGTAAATAATGTTGGTGGCTCGGATGACAAAACAACACGAGCTCTTATTGACACTCCAGATGATGTTTTTCGATCTCAACTTGAACTTAATCTCACCTCTGCGTTTCAGGGCTGTAAAGCCGCAGCCACGCGCATGACTAATGGTGGCTCAATCATCAACATCTCATCGGGTGCTGGTACTCGCGGATCACCATTCACCGGACCCTATGCCGCGGCAAAGGCAGGCATGAACAATCTGACTCAAACCCTTGCTCTTGAACTTGCGCCGTCTATCCGTGTTAATGCCGTCGCTCCCGGACCTGTTGTCACTGAAGCATTTATAGATGTTCTCAATGTCGAATCTGAACTTGATGACATTGCCGCAACTATTCCACTTGCACGCCTTGGGACTCCACAAGATATTGCAGCAGCCGTGGTGTACTTTGCTACACCAGCATCCTCTTGGATCACTGGTCAACTGCTGCTAGTGGCAGGTGGACGCACGCAACGAACCCACACATACAAACCTAAATAGCAACTCTTTGGATGAATTCAGCAATATTTTTACGTGCATCCTTCGTTTGATCTTGATCAAGTAAGATCACGGGCCAAATGTGGGACATGTTCTCGCTGACAAATAGTTCAACAGCAACTCCGTGGTCCGATAGAGAATGAGCAAAGTTTATTGAATCGTCAAGAAGAACTTCTGATTTGCTTACAAAAATGATCGTTGGCGGAAGTCCTACAACATCGCCATGAAACGGAGATGCGATTGGGTCATACGCTGAGACTGTGCCTAAATACGCTGCTGCAGCCTCCTTGGCTGCGTTTTCAGAGAACATTGCATCACTTTTAGAATTGTCTCGGTAACTATTTGTAGTCACACTGAGATCTAACCAAGGAGACATCAACACCAACCCTGCAGGCATTGTCAATGAATGCAGTCGCGCCATCATTGCTAAAGAAACTGCAAGTGCTCCGCCAGCCGAATCGCCACCAATTACGACAACCCCACTGGCATGTAACTCCTCGTAAACTTCAAGTGCATCGCGCAAGGCGGCAGGATACGGAAACTCTGGAGCAAGCCTGTAGGTCGGAACAACCACACGACAGTTCGCCTGAATAGCAATATCAGAGGCGTAATTCAACCATGTCCTTGCCCAACCAAGTCGAAAACCACCTCCATGGAAGTGCAGCAAGGTGCTCGTTGGTTTAAGAACACTTACAACCAGACAATCAACTCCGGCAATCACCTCTTCGGATGTGATCACACCGTCAAGAGCAGGCGTCTTGAATTCAGAGAGTTGTCGTTTCTCGATCAATTCTGCTGATGCTGGCGATCCTGGTTGATCAGGACCAATCGCCCACCTATCCACGTGTCTTAACCATAAAAAGCACCACCGTTAGGGCGCAAAATTTGTCCAGTCATAAACCGAGATGAATCACTCGCCAAATACAGCACTGCGAGCGCAATATCGATCGGTTCACCCGTGGCTCGAATCGGAGATTGCTGGCTTCGGGTCGCGAAGTGTTCGGCCCGCTTCTCGAGGTCAATTGTGCCATCTGACCTTATGAAGTTAGCGGCCACCATCGGAGTGTCGACGAAGCCTGGCGCAATCGCATTCACTCGAATTCCCTGCTC
>SHUW01000084.1 GCA_009694465.1 Ilumatobacteraceae bacterium | reverse complement strand
CAGCGTCTTCTGGCGATGCATCATTTGAAGGAATTGTCGGTTGGAGTGGCGAACTCGGCTACGGCGTTCGTGCCCCTGAGCCTGCTCAAGATGAAAGTGATGGAGCAGGACACTGATGGAACTTTTTGTCTTTGTTGTCGCTGCTGCCATGATTTTGGCTGGTGCTATCGGTGTTGTTGTTCGTAGTCACCCCGTGCATGCGGCTCTCAGTTTGATTCTCACATTGTTCGGCGTGGCTGTGATGTTCGTTGCCCAAGAAGCACATTTCTTGGCGGCCGTTCAGGTCATTGTCTACGCCGGTGCAATCGTGGTGTTGTTCTTATTCGTGATCATGCTCCTTGGCGTTGATCGCACCGAAGACATTAAGACGGAGCCTTTCAAGGTGCAACGTCCACTTGCAGTCATCGTCGGACTTGGGGTCATCGGTTTAGTGACGGCTGCCGTCGTGGCGTCTCGTGATGTCGTATCAAGTCGTGGCTCCGGACTCGTGACCCCAGATATGGCTGATCCCGATTCGAATATTCGTCAGTTGTCACGCAGTGTGTTTGGGGATTATGTCGTTGCCTTTGAAGTCACATCTGTGCTCTTAGTTGTCGCCGTCGTGGGGACTGTGCTGCTGACTCGTCGCGTGAAGCCTGTCGTGAAGGAGCCCGCATGATGTCGGCTCTCATGTCTGCCGCAACCCCAACGACGACATGGTATTTAGTGTTGTCAGCGGTACTTTTTGGTATCGGCACCGTCGGAGTTTTAGTCCGTCGCAATCCATTAGTGATGTTCATGTGTATTGAATTGATGCTGAATGCCATCAACTTGTCCTTTGTGGCTTTTGCCAAGCGCATGGGCGACATCGGTGGTCAAACGACAGTCTTTTTTGTGATGGTTGTGGCTGCCGCTGAAGTCGTTGTCGGACTCGGCATCATTGTCTCCATCATGCGTAAGCGCCCAGGCGCCACCGTCGATGATATTTCGGCGCTGAAGGGTTAAGAGGCAGACGATGCTTGATCTGATTTGGTTGATACCGGCGCTTCCGCTTCTTGGTTTTGTTTTAATTTTTCTTTTTGGACGAATTCTTGGAGAACCTAAGTCTGGCATTTTGGCCACACTCATGGTCGGCGGATCTTTTGCCGTCAGTGTTGGGGTGTTCTTTGAGTTGCTCTCAAAGAACACCGAAGAACGTCAGCATATTTTCACTGCTTTCTCATGGGTTCCGATCGGGTCTTTAAAAGTTGACTTGGCCTTCTTGGCCGACCCCTTAAGTATCACTATGGCGTTATTCGTGACGGGAATCGGTTCGTTGATTCACTTGTATGCGATCGGGTACATGCACGGTGATCCGAAGTTCTCCAAGTTCTTCTTGTATCTCAACTTGTTTGTGTTCTCGATGTTGATGTTGGTGTTGGGCGAGAACCTACTGGTGACTTTCCTCGGCTGGGAGGGCGTTGGAACCTGCTCCTACTTCTTGATCTCCTTCTGGCACACCCGCGAAAGTGCTGCGACCGCGGGCAAGAAAGCTTTTGTCACTAACCGAGTTGGTGACTGGGGTGTGATGATGGCGATGTTCCTAGCTTTTGGTGCAACGGGAACTCTCAGTTATGGCGGCATCAATCATGCTGCTGAATCTGGTGCATTATCAGCGGTGACAGCCACGGCGATCGCCCTGATGTTGTTCATCGGCGCCTGTGGCAAGAGTGCGCAGTTGCCGTTGTATATCTGGCTACCCGACGCGATGGAAGGTCCAACACCAGTCTCGGCTTTGATTCACGCAGCCACCATGGTGACCGCAGGCGTATTTTTAATGACTCGTGTCAATCCAGTATTGGCAGTTGCTTACGGTTGGGCTCCGACAATCATCGCCATAGTCGGTGTGAGTACAGCGTTATTTGCTGCGACTATTGCTGTCACTCAAACGGATATTAAAAAAGTTCTTGCGTACTCAACCGTCAGCCAACTTGGTTTTATGTTTTTAGCAGTTGGTTCGGGGGCTTATGTGGCTGCCATCTTCCACATGGTGACCCACGCCTTCTTCAAAGCGTTGTTGTTCCTTGGTTCGGGGTCGGTCATTCACGGTATGCATCACGAACAGGACATGCGCAAGATGGGCGCGTTGCGAATACTCATGCCCGTGACGGCGATGACATTCATCATTGGATGGTTGGCGATTGCGGGTGTGCCACCGTTTGCTGGGTTTTGGAGCAAGGACGAGATTCTTTTATTCGCCTTTGCTAAGAGCCCGATTCTCTATGTCGTCGGCATGATCACCGCGTTACTCACTGCGTATTACATGACGCGACAAGTGATCATGGTTTTCTTCGGTGAAGCTCGCTGGAACGATCACAGTGAAGAGCATGGGGCTCATGGGGATTTCAAACCGCATGAAAGTCCAAAGAGCATGTTGGCTCCGCTAGTGGTTTTGGCAGGATTGTCGGTCGTGGGTGGCGTGATGCAATTGCCATTCAGCAGCAAGACGCACTTTTTAGAAAAGTGGCTTGAACCAGTCATCGAATTTGGCGAGGCTGATATCCATAAGACGTGGGCCTACGAAAACAAATATCTTCTGTTGGGAGTCGCTGTGATTGTTGCGCTCAGCGGCATTGCGCTATCGGTTCTGGTTTATTCAAAGAAAAAGATTGCCGCTATTGAACCTGACATCATGGCCCAGGGCTGGTTTTACGATCGGGCAATCTCAAACTTCATGGGTGGTCCCGGTCGCAAAGCGTTCGAAAGTGTGGCTTGGGCCGACAGCACGATCATCGACGGTGCGGTCAACGGGGTCGGCAAGGTTGTTCAACAATCCGGTGGCTTCCTGCGCAAATCGCAAAATGGATCAGTTCGAAGTTATGCAGCGGCCGTCGGTCTTGGTGTTGTTGCCCTCTTACTGTGGTTCTTTGTTCGAGGGGTAATGCTGTGATCTCAATATTTGCCAGTGAAACCGGTGCTACTTTGCCGTTCCCGATTTTGACAGCATTGATTCTTGTGCCTCTAGTCGGTTCGTTGCTGACCCTCGTGAGTTCTCAGCGTCGCCCAGAAATCACCAAACTGATTGCCCTATTGTCATCAGTTCTGACGGGTGCTCTCGGTCTGTGGATGTTGGCATCCTTCAACACGGGTGAAGCGAGTTATCAGTTTGCTTCCAAGCATCAGTGGATTTCATCGTGGGGCATCGGCTGGCATGTCGGCGTTGATGGCATCTCGCTGTTTTTAGTCGTCCTCACGGGAATTCTGTTTCCACTTGTCATCGTAGGTTGTGATCCACATCATGATGAGAAACGATATTTGGCTTGGCTTTTGTTGCTTGAGGCTGGCGTGATGGGATCTTTCTTAAGTCTTGATCTCTTCCTCTTCTTCTTGTTCTTTGAAATTGTCTTAGTACCGATGTACTTCTTGATCGGTGGCTGGGGTTACGACCAACGTATTTACGCAGCAACGAAGTTCTTCTTGTACACCATGGTCGGCTCCGCCTTTATGTTGGTGGGAATTGTCACGACAGCGTTATTGGCCAAGAAAGATCTCGGGCACATCAGTTTTGATTTGGTTGAAATTGCAGAAGGTGCCAATTTCGCAGCCAGCACCGGTCGTTGGTTGTTCTTCGCCTTCGCCATTGCCTTCGCAGTCAAGGTTCCATTATTCCCACTCCACACTTGGTTGCCTGATGCTCACACTCAGGCCCCAACTGGTGGATCGGTGATCTTGGCAGGTGTGTTGTTGAAACTTGGGACCTACGGTCTATTGCGCTTCGGTGTCTATCTATTCCCCGAGGCAGCATTATGGAGTCGAGAGATTTTCCTCACTCTGGCAGTGATCGGAATTATCTGGGGGGCTGTTGCAGCCACCATGCAAAAGGACCTCAAGAGACTTGTGGCTTACTCGTCAGTAGCCCACCTTGGCTTCATCGTTCTTGGAACATTTGCTTTCACCTCCGAAGCGGTGGGTGGTGGGGTCATGCAGATGATCAACCATGGTGTGTCCACAGGTGCTTTGTTCTTGTTGGTTGGAATGATTTACGAGCGCCGTCACACTCGCTTGATCTCTGAACTCAAAGGCCTGCAAAAAGTCGCCCCGATTTTCGCGGCAGCTTTCATGGTCGTGATGTTGTCAAGTATCGGCGTGCCGGGACTCAATGGTTTTGTTGGCGAATTCTTGATCTTGATTGGTACTTTTAACACGGCGCGTTGGTGGGTTGTTGTGGCGGCAACGGGTGTCATCTTGGCGGCGTTGTATCTCCTCTGGGCCTATCAACGAGTGTTCCACGGTGAGCCCGATGAAGCGAACTCATCTTTCCAAGAACTGCGTTTGCGAGAGGGTCTAGTGTTGTTGCCCTTTATCGGTCTGATCATTTTCTGTGGTGTGTATCCCAAGCCAATGCTTGATCGTATTGAACCCAGCGTGAAGTTGATCCTTGAACGCGTGGAAGAAAAGACTGGATACCTGGCACCTGCACCGGTTCTGCTTGAAGAAGAGCATGGGCAAGAGGAGGAAGGCTGATGGGTGATCAAGTGATGCAATATCCCGCCATTGATTGGTTAGCAATTACTCCGATCATCATTTTGCTTGGGGGAATGATGATCAATTTGGTCATTGCATCTCTCACGCGAGCATGGCCTCGGGCATGGTATGCCATAGCCACTGTTGAGTTGGCGGTGGCTTGCGTCATTGTTGAAATGTTTTTATGGCATGACGTCAATACTGATGGTTCACGAATCATTATCAACAACGCCATCGCAATTGACCACTTCACTTTGTTCTGTTGGATTGGTATCGCCATTGCATTGGCCTTGGTCTCATTATCGACGAGTGAGTATTTACGTCGCGAGTCGCTTGATGGTCCCGAGGTTTACGCTCTGTATATTTGCGCAGCACTAGGCGCGATGATCATGACCGCATCGAACGACATGATTGTGTTGTTCCTTGGCCTTGAAACATTGTCAATCGCCTTGTATGTACTGGCAGCAAGTCATCGCCGCCGTGCCGAAAGCCAAGAGAGTGGTTTGAAATACTTCATCCTTGGCGGATTCGCCTCGGCATTCTTCTTGTATGGCATTGCTTTGATCTATGGATCGACGGGAACCACCAGTATTTCTGGTATCGGCAATGTGTTGTCAACTGAAGTATTCGTCAAAGGTGATGATGCGATGTTGCTCGCTGGAATTGCTTTGCTCATTGTTGGCTTGGCATTCAAAGTTGCTGTTGTGCCATTCCATTTCTGGACACCAGATGTTTATCAAGGTGCGCCAACACCAGTGACGGCGTTTATGGCTTCGGTTGGCAAGTTCGCTGCTTTTGCTGCGCTGGTACGAGTCGTGACCGTGGCATTGCCCACACGTGCTGAGGACTGGCGCCCCGTCGTGTGGGTACTGGCGATTTTGTCAGTAGTCGTCGGATCAGTTTTGGCGGTTGTGCAAACCGATGTCAAGCGGATGTTGGCGTACTCGTCAATCAGCCATGCTGGCTTCATGATGATTGGCATTGAGTCCATCGGGCACACCGGTGACGTCGATGGATTACCGGCCACCGTGATGTATCTGATGATTTATTCGGTCTTGGTGATTGGCACTTTCACTGTGGTTTCCTTGGTCACACGCACCGGTGATGCGAGTAGTGATATTGGTTCGTTCCGCGGTCTCGGTAAAGATCGACCTGCTTTGGCATTGGCGATGACAGTGTTCTTATTGGCTCAAGCTGGCATGCCCTTGACATCAGGCTTCATCGCCAAGTTCGGGGTCATCAAAGCCGCCGCAACCAATCACAGTTACGCCGTGGCTTTAGTGGCGATGGTGGCATCTGTGATCGCTGCACTGCTCTATCTGCGGATCATGATCAGCATGTGGCTCAGCGATACAGAGGCAGGGGACGAGAAGCGAGAGGCAATAGCGATTCCCGTGAGTGCAGGCTTCGTGGTCGCTGTTTCAGCAGTGTTCACCCTGCTAGTAGGCG
>SHUW01000083.1 GCA_009694465.1 Ilumatobacteraceae bacterium | reverse complement strand
GCCTCACGCTGCATCGGGTTTAACCCATCGAGTGAGATCGGCTCAATACGAGTGTTTCTGTAACGAGCTGCGTAGGGCGTCGATTCAGCATCAACTGCAGGCACCGGAGAGGACCCAAACAAATTATCGTCATCAAAGGAGGGGTTCGCGTCAGCCATGGGATCTCCATTCTAGAGAACGGGTGTTCTATAGATACGCCCGTGAGGGGACATAAAAAAATCTGGTGGGGGCGAATCGCACAACAGGTGACTCACCAGCACCAGACATTGCTCAAAGCGGGCGGAATTATGAACTAGCGGGGTTCGCTCACCATCTGGATCATCATCAGCGATCAAAATTTGATGCGTCAGACTCGCAATATTCATCTCACAAGTCTGCCCAATCAACAGTAAGAGAACAGTGAGAAACAAAGATTTACTGGCTAGCCAACTAGCGTGAGGATGTGCTGCCAACTCAATTGCGTGCTGCGACTCATCTGCTGGTTGTCACAGGTGCTGCCTGTTTGATTGGAGCCGTTTCAGGCCTCACTTCGTGGGCTTTATTCGAAGCCCTTGACCACGCCACCACCCTTCGGCTTGATCACACCTGGCTGGTCTGGCTACTCCCCGCTGCCGCTTTTATTTTGGGTGCGGCGTATCACTATTTCGGTGGACCAGCTAACCGTGGTACCTCACTCGTCGTTGAGCAATCTCTCCCACCACTTGATCCATCAGTTCCCGATCACACCCCCAAGATCCCGTATCGCATGGCGCCAATGATTTTTGGTGCCACCTTCATCGCTCAAGTCACTGGTGCGTCAGTCGGCCGCGAAGGTGCAGCCCTTCAAATCAGCGGTTCAGCCACCAGTTTGTTGACCAGGCCATTTCGTCTCAGACCATCCGATACGCGCTTGATGTTGATCGCGGCTATCGCTGGTGCCTTCGGTGGTGCCTTCGGAGTACCGATGGCTGGCGCGATTTTTGGTTTAGAAGTACAACAAACTGGACGTCTACGTTATGAGGGTTTAGCCCCCGCCTTAGCAGCCTCAATCACTGCTGACTTGATCGTTGAATCCCTCGGCCGACACACGCCAATGGTCAACATCCCCGTCAATATTGACTGGTCAATTGCATTGCGATTAGTTCTTGTTGGTATTGCTGCCGGACTTGCGGCTCGCCTATTCATTGAAGTGTCACACGGTGTCAAGAAAACGATGAGCGATTTGATTTCCTGGGTTCCGGGTCGCCCCGTCATTGGTGCTCTTGCAACTCTCGCCCTGATGCTGATCTTCGGACGCGATTATTTGGGTCTGTCGCTCCCGTTGGTTGAACAAGCTCTCGGTGGATCAGTCGCTAGTTGGTGGGACCCAGTATTAAAAATACTTTTCACTGCCATCGCGCTTGGGTGCGCTATCCCTGGAGGCGAAGTCACACCACTGTTCGTCGTTGGCGCCACTCTTGGATCAGCAATGTCTGGACCGCTACATCTCGCCCCCACTCTTACCGCTGCGGCTTGTCTTGCCGCAGTCTTTGGGGCAGCGGCTAATACCCCAATCGCTTGTGCGGTCTTGGCAATTGAATTGTTCGGAGCGGGTATGGCAATTCCTGCAGGAATCGTGTGCATCGTTGCGTATTCCATTTCGCCGAAGCACGGTATCTATGAAGGCCAGCGCCACGGTTCTACGAAAGACCTCCGGGCCACCGCAGTACAACCACATCGCTCATAAATGCTGGCGGGTGGTCGCGTAACCATTCCTTAATTTCGGCGTCACGATGTGCGGGTAAACACAAGCGTCGTCGAGCCGAGGCAACTAGTGACGCTGGGTCTTCGGCATGCAGCGACATCGGTGGGCGCTCAACCACAAATACTTCAGGCTCAATACCCAAACCTCTGATCACAGCGATTGCGTCTTGTGCCGTTGGCCCGAGTGGTCGATCTAGATTCCAAAAATGTTTCCATCCCTCATTCCATGCGGAGAGTGGATGACGTTGAGGTAGAACAACGACAACACCAAGTCGGGCCATCGCAGTGAGTGCAACAATAAACGGTTCTAAATCAGCCACATTAAAGAAAACGTGATGACAGACCACAACATCACAGGGTTGTACGGGCTGACCGGATTTTGTGGCAGCAATCACGACGTCGGGGAAGCGTCCGTGGATCTCCGTGAAGGAGACTCCCGCCTCGTCTGCAGCCTGTTGGAAGCGCGCCAACATCGCTGGGTTTTCGTCAACACCCATGATGTGTTTCGCGCGTGGCGCTAGTGGTAACGACGATCGCCCGCCACCACAACCGACATCCATCACACTGCCACCTTCTAACGGTAGAAGTTCGCGAGCGAGTTCAAAAATCGGACTCGTTGGATCAAGAGTCTCATCGACGGCAAAAGTCTTGGGATCGTGGGCCCAAGGAGGAACCTCCGCTTGGGCGATGATCTCATCTGGAATCGCCCATGACAGCAATTGTTCAGACCAATGTTGCCCCGCTTCAGTAAAAGTCATGGAGCCCCACAATCAGATTCGACTATCAATCACCTGAATCGGCATCTCCCGTGGACCGCGAATTTGACCAACGCTCCACACCACATCATCTTCAGTACCAGCAATTTCAAATGAGGGGAAACGAGCAATGAATTCTTGTATCGCAATCGTGAGTTCAAGTCGAGCCAAGTTTGAACCGAGACAACGATGAATGCCCAGACCGAAAGCCGAGTGACGGTTTTCTGCACGATCAATGATCACCTTGTCGGCATCCGGGAAAACCAAAGGATCAAGATTGGCTGCTGGAAAGGGCAACAGAACCCACTCATCAACCTTCATCGGGCATCCGTGGAAGTCGTGATCTTTAGCTACAAGGCGAGCCATCGTCACGGGTGCATAGACCCGCAAGAACTCTTCAACTGCAGTTGGGATGAGCGATGGATCGGCCACTAAACGCGCTAAGTCTTCAGGGTTATTAGCGAGATGCCACAGACTTGAACCGATGGCACTCCATGTGGTGTCGATACCAGCGATCAATAACAAGATGATTGAGCCACCGACATGCTCAACTGACAACTTCGATCCGAAGAGTTCAACACTCATTAAGTACGAGGTGAGATCATCACGTGGATTGGCGTAATGATCTTCAATTTGGGCAATGACGTATTGAGTCAATCGCTCAAATTTTTCTATGCGAATTTCTGGTTCGTCATCAATGCCCTCTAAGACATTGTGAACAAACTCGAGGAAGAGTTCTTCATCCTTCAGCGGAAAACCCAACATCCGCGCAATGACATTAACGGGAATGCGCTTTGCATAATCAGCCGCCGCATCAATCGGTTTTCCTTGTGCAACATTGTCCATCATTGCGTCCAGCAGGCCATTGCAGAGTTTGCGAATTTCGGGTTCCCATGGCTCAATCTTTTTAGGAGCGAACGGCGGCAATAAAAGTTTGCGGGCTTCAATGTGAAACGGCGGATCACTAGTAATCGGAGGTGCTCCACCGATGGGAGCAGGTTCAAGTGGAAGGCTTTTTTCTACGACGACACCGCGACTCGTAAAGTTTTCGGTATCGTACGCGATTTCGCGAACGTACTCATGCGTAGTTGGCAACCAGGTACCGCCGTAACGCTCAGAGTGAGCGACCGGACAAGTACCGCGAAGCTCAGCCCAGATCGCATGCGCGTTGCGGTTGTACTGCGGATCGGCGTGATCAAAGTCGGTCGCCCAATCGACGACGGGTGTAAAATCTTCAGTTGAAGTCATGGTGGGATCAGACAATCATTCTGAAATTGTGATGGCGAACTCGGGACAATTCGCCAATGCCAAACGAGCACGGTCTTCTAGTTCTGGCGGGACCGATCCGTCACCAATCACCACGGCATTGCCGTAATCATCAACATCAAATAGTTCGGGGGCTAGGGCATAGCAACGATTATGTCCCTGACATTTTTCGGCATCTACATGAATTTGCATGAGGATCACGATACTCGCTGACGCCATAGAGTTGAATTTGTACCGTGAGTCGAACGTCATCTCCTATTGCGATTCTGCTGCCCCCCTCTGAAGGCAAGGCCGAGGGTGGGGATACCCCCAAATGGAGGGCGTCCACGGGTGACTTCGGCAAAGCCCTTGGCAAATACCGTTCCCAGATCGTGATTGCCCTTGAAGAACTTGGTGGCGGGGACACCAAGTTGCTTGGTGTCGGGGGCAAACATTTGCTGCATGCTCAGGAAATGAACACTTCAATCACTGGTGCCCCAACAATGGCAGCCCATCAGCGCTACACCGGTGTCGTTTGGGATCACATGTCGCCCTCAACGATGAGCACCAAGGTTCGTGCCCGAGCGACCGAATCAATCATCGTTTTTTCTGGGCTACTTGGTCTGGTGGGGTTTGGCGATCAGATACCCGATTACAAATTGAAAATGGGTGCGTCGTTTGCCCCTATCGGAAAGTTGTCGACGTGGTGGCGCGAACCGTTGTCAAAGGCTTTGAACGCGCGTCTCGCTGGTCACCACGTGATTGATTTGCTGCCGAATGAACATCGTGCCGCGTGGACTCCAACACCTGACATATATGCAAGCTTGAGTTCGGTGACATTTGTGGAGAAGTCAGGCAAGATTGCCGGCCACGATGCCAAAGCAGCGAAAGGTTTATTGGCGCGCCACTTGCTTGAATCAACTGGCTCACCGCATGCTGCACTTGAAGACTGGGAGCATCAGCGCTTCACGCTGACTTACTAGTTGCTTATGTATGGGTTCTTACGCACATTGCTCAGTAGAATTTCGTGCACAGCATTAAAAAGTCCACACGGCACGCACGCAGTACGCCGCTCATCAACATCAACTGGTCGGAATGAGAGGATTCGAACCTCCGACCCCCTGCTCCCAAAGCAGGTGCGCTACCAAGCTGCGCCACATTCCGTAACCCTTTTAGCCTATCGGTCACGAGCAGACAAGCGCACAGTCGCTCGCTCCAATGCGCTGAAACGGAATCCCTCATTGTGTTCTTTCGAAATTCGCGAAACTCCACAAATCAAAAGAGGACCAGTCCTGCGACTGGTCCTCTTTAATTTGGTGGCGGGGACAGGATTTGAACCTGTGACCTTCGGGTTATGAGCCCGACGAGCTACCAGACTGCTCCACCCCGCGGCGGAAACCTGAAGTGTACGGGAAGATAGAGCAGTCACCAACGCGAAACAAAATTGCCCTAACCGTCAAGATCCCGTACCGAGCGAGGGGCGCAGAAGTCCATGATCTTGAGCAGATTCTCCCCCAGTTGTCGAGATGCCATAGTCAGGTTGGCGGTGAATTGTTCTGCTGTCGCCGTGGGATGGTCAACCAGATCGGTGATGGCTTTAACTGCCATGACTGGAATCGACATCATTTCGCAGACATAGGCCACAGCGGCGGCTTCCATATCCTTGATCGAACCGCCTGACTCGGCAATCAACCGACGATCATCATCGTTTTCGTCGAGTGAGTTACTGGTCGTCACTATTCCTTGTTTGACATTCAACGCCCGCGCCAAAGCGCTCACAGGCACAGCGGCGTAGGAGCCAATGCCATATTCTGAAAATCCGGCGATCCCGATGCGCCTGTCATGATGCACAAACTTTTGATCGCTGAGATACACATCACCGATCACCGCCCCACGCGCACTCCATCCGCCTGCGGTGCCAGCAGAGATAACCAAATCGGGTTTGAAACGATCAATCACACAATATGTATTTAGTACCGCGGACTCAGTTCCAATGGAGTCCACTCCGTGATGTTTGTCCACCCCATTCACCGAAATGATGATCCGACATGTACTGCGATGAGCCTCATAGAACTTGAAAGGCAACAACGGGACTGCCGAGATTTCTTGAGCATTAAGTGCCCTCAGAATCGGTTCGGCCTCCGATGACATGGCAATAACGATGGCGATGCACTTCACGCTTCGATTGTAGAACTACCCTAGAGGTCGCATGGGATTGTTTAAGCGAACACCGAAAACTCCTCCGGT
>SHUW01000082.1 GCA_009694465.1 Ilumatobacteraceae bacterium | reverse complement strand
GTGTTTGATCCGAGACTGACCAAAGGCACAGCGTTTGCCGAAGATGCTTGCTGATTAATCCAGGCTGACTCAAACACACGTTTTACCGGATCCCATGCGAATTTCTGCATACCGTGCGGAGCGAAGGCTGGATCGGCACCCGAATATGAAACAAGAAGTCGAGCAGCTTTGGCTGGATAGCCGTCGGGAATAGTTGGCGAGTCGTTGTTGACGACGAGCGCCCCATATCCACCGACCACAACACCTTGCTCACTTTGAACTGCTGTCAGTTTTGGGTCCCCCATCGTCACGAGTTCTTGACCAGCAATCTGTGGGGACAATGCGCCCCCAATCTGTTCCCAACCCTGCGGAACACCATCTCTCCAGAACAACACAACATTCATCTGTTCATCACCGTCGGTAATGACGACGAAGCGATCATCGCAATAGCCCATCAAGGCTGGGGTGGCGCCACTTCCCTTGCCAGCACTATTGGAATAAGGCGCCGACCAAGCCCCATCCGCTGGCGATGTTGAAAGTTTTATCCCATCCCACACAACTTTGTGCATCTCATTGAGCGACACGGCGTAGATGCCACCTTGGTCGTCAACTGCGATCGAGTTGCGCACCCAACTTGCACTAGCGAGGGTCACTCCACTGGCGACAACCTCTGCGTTATGAGCCGTGGCAGCCTCCTGACCGGGCAAAGCAATAGCAACATAGTCAGAAAAATCGCGATCAAGAACGACTATCCAGCCTTCATCGGTCACGACGACCAACTTGCCGTCAAATGTCATATTCACGCCGACGAACCCACCCGTGATTTCAGCGGGCCGCTGCCACTCGTCACGCAGAATGATGGGTGAACGCGGGTCACCAACCGTTTGATCTTGGTACGCGAGAACCGAGTCCTCCCCACCGATAAACAATGTGTTGTCAACATCAAGCGCGTAATAAATGCCCGTCAAACCAAGCAGATATTTCGCACCGAATCCTAAACCGGTGAGCGCCAACTCGCTGCCCGACTGTTGATCCATCAGAGCAATGTTGGCATCGGCTTCATCGCTGGACAACAACTCTTTATCCGGCCGTGGCAACTCTGCAAGTAACTCAAAAGTTTTCGCATCAATTTTGCTAATGCGGTCAGCTCCGTTACTCCAGATCACACGCGAACCATCGGGATACTTTGATGAGATAGCTAACCCCGCATGACCAGGTCCGAGGTGTACATACTGCACATCGGCTGGTGTCAACGTCTGCGTTGAGTCGCGCGGACCAGCAGTCGGCGAACCGTTTGATTGAGAGGCGTCAATGTGACCGATCGGGGCAGGGCTATCGGCAAAGAACGGATTCTGAGGAGGGGTTTCACATGCAACGGAATCTGCCGCAAGCGTTGTCGTTGTCTGCGCAACAGTGGTTGGCGACTCAGTGCTGACCGGTTGATTGGAAGCGGAGTCGCTCGAACTGCACGCCGCGAAGCCCAATCCACAAACAAGTAGGAGAGCAATTCTTGAATACCGAGGCGATGGGTTCATCAACTCAATATAGTCTGAATTTCAATCTATATGTAACGATGTTAAACAAACTTCTTTCGCACCGTTTCCCTCAAAATTGCCTGTCAAACGGCACCTTTGACTGGCTGCAAAATGGTTTCACTCAGCGTTTGCGAATGACTCCGTCTTTAATCGCAGCAGCAACGGCCGGAGCCACCCGCTCAACAATCGTGCGATCAAACGCTCGATCAAATGCGTGCCGAGATCATCGCCATCATCGGCTCACTTGAACTGGACCCTATAACGGTCCGCACCATTCACCTGACGTCGTCTCACAAGCAACGACAAACCGACCAAGGTGACCAGCAAGCCAAGTGACAAAATCCTTCCGTCTGGCCCACCAGTAACTGGAAGCTCACGGGAGCGAATCGCATTTGCCATTGCCTCACGTACTGCGGTGTACGCCACCTTGGGTTGCAAATCGTTGTCGAACAACAGGGGGCGGGTCGGCACAGCAAAGGTGCCCAAACTATCTAGCCATGTGTCGCGATCAGACAAGCCCCACAATGTGATCTCGGTGCAGCCAACGACAGCAAGACACGCTGCCACCACCTTGCCGTACTCCATCGCTTGCCAAGCAAGTGCGTTCGACTCACTCGGAGACACCGGAACATCCAGTTCAGTGATCGCCACCTTCAGCCCCAACCTCGTAAAATCTCTGAGTTGTTCCTCGAAAAGGCCTTGATCAATCGCAATCCCTGGCAGACGATGCGTTTGGATTCCAACTCCGTCAATCGGGGTTCCGGCATCCACAAGGTCCTTCACCAACGCCAAATAGGCCTCATGTTTGCCGTTCACCCAATCGGTTCCGTACTCGTTGATCCACAATTCAGCCTGTGGATCAATCGAATCTGCCAGGTCGAAGGCTCGCTTGATCCAATCGTCACCCATCGACCAAAAGACGCTGGATGACGGAACAGTTCCGAACGTCTCCAACGGCTCGTTAACGACGTCCCAACGGTTGACGCGACCCAGATATCGCGTCATCACCTCAGTGATTTGATCTGCCGTGACCGTCCAGAGATCGTCCGGATCGGAAATGGCCTTCACCCAATCGGGCGTGTAGGAATTTTGCGACCAAACGAGAGTGTGCCCGCGGATATCGAGTCCCTCGCTCTCCGCAGTGGCAACCACCGCGTCGGACGCAGTGAAACTCCAGACTCCCTGAGCCGACTGTGTCACGTACATCTTGAGGGAATTCTCAGGCGTGACCGCGTTGAACTCGCGACTCAAAATCTCTACATAGTTGGCGTCGGCGATCTCGAAGTCCTCAAGAGTCGAACCAAACCGAATGCCTAGGTGCGTGGCCAACTCACCCAAGGTGCACGTTTCGGGCTTCAAGGGAACACACGCTTTGCCCGCCACGGCCGGAGAAGCCCAAACCAACCCGATCGACGAAAATAGAAGCGCTGCGACAATCTGATTCACCCTCACGATTTCACCATATCAAATCAGTCAGCAAGCTAGGAAAAACTGTTGAATGTTGAGGCGATGGCTTTGACTGGCTGCAAGATTGTTTCGCTCAGCGTTTGCGAATGACTCCGTCTTTAATCGCCGCAGCAGCAACGGCCGGAGCAACCCGCTCAACAATCGTGCGATCAAAAACTGATGGAACGACGAACTCTGGTTTGAGGTCTGCGTCAGACACTGATTCGGCAATGGCGATTGCCGCAGCCAACTTCATTCCTTCGGTGATGTCAGTTGCGTGAGCATCAAGAGCACCTCTAAAGATTCCTGGGAAGGCCAAAACATTGTTGATTTGATTCGGATAGTCACTCCGACCAGTCGCCATCACGGCCGCCAGACCATCACATTGCTCGGGACGGATTTCAGGATTGGGGTTAGCCATCGCAAACACGATCGGGCTTTTGGCCATTGAACGAACATCGGCAGCTGTAATCAGGTCAGGTCCACTCACGCCAACAAAGACGTCTGAGCCCTTCATCATGTCACTGATTGTTCCCATGCGACGCGAACGGTTGGTGTTATTAGCAAACCATTCTTTCGCTGAGTTCATCTCACTTCGACCTGAGTAGATCGCACCAATACGGTCACAACCGATGACGTCGCCCACTCCAGCGTTCAACAAAATCTTTCCAATCGCCACACCAGCAGCACCCACTCCCGCAATGACGACGGTGAGATCTTCCATCTTCTTGCCCGTGATCTTGAGTGAATTCCATAATGCCGCCAAAGTCACGACTGCAGTGCCGTGTTGATCATCATGAAAGACGGGAATATCAAGACTGGCGCGCAAACGCTCTTCAATCTCAAAACATTCTGGCGCCTTGATGTCTTCCAGGTTGATGCCACCGAAGGTCGGGCCAATTCGTTGAACAAAGTCAACGACTTCATCGGCGGTACGCGCATTAATACAGATTGGAAAACCATCAATGCCGCCGAACTCTTTAAACAGCAAGGCTTTACCTTCCATCACGGGCATCGCGCCTTCGGGACCGATATCGCCTAAGCCCAAGACAGCGGTGCCATTACTCACAATCGCTACTGAGTTCTTACGAATGGTGTAATCGTGCGATAAGCCAGGATCTTTTTCAATGGCGGTGCATATCCGAGCCACACCTGGGGTGTAAGCCATTGACAAGTCATCACGGTCATTGACGGGAACAGTTGAGAGAACTTCAATCTTGCCGGCCTCGTGCATCTTGAATGTGCGGTCCCACCAATCAAGGAGAGTCACGCCCGAGAGTTTGTGGACAGCTTCAACAACGCGGACTTGATGCTCTTCATCACGACACAGAACTACCAAACTTCGGCGAAGAACCGGGCCCCGAACATCAAAACCATCGAGCGCGCCGATATTTCCACCAGCTTCTCCGATAGCAGTGCATAAGCGTCCAAGAGTGCCTGGAACATTATCTAGTTGACAGTCAAGGGCGATGGAGAAGGCGGCGTTCGGTTTGATACTCACAAGGGTTAAACACTAGAACACCACCAACTAAAACTTGCTCTTTTGTCTCTTATTCTTTAGGCTGACAGCATGCGCGTTACTTTCCCTCGTCTTTTAGTTGCAACCTTGGCACTTTCAATCGTTGCCATTTCATGCGGGGGCAGCGGCGATGCCATGGGCGGTAATAGCAGTACCCGACTCAGCGACGAAGCATTTTGCGCCAAATTAACGGCGCTGCAGATCCAAAGTCCAAATGATACGCCAGGTCCAGAGGCAATGTTAGAGATGCTTACGATTCTCAGGGACTTGGCGAAAGTGGCACCTACTGCTGAACTGCAAGGTGCATTTGGGACATATATTCCATTTCTTGAAGAAATGTCCAAGTTGGATCAAAACGATCCAGAAGCCTTTTCCACCGTGGCCTCCAAACTATTCGACCCAGAACTTGCCAAGGCTGCCGAAGTTCTTAAGACCTATAGCGCAGACGTCTGTGGAATAGTTGAACCCTGAGTGAGTCGTCGGTAGCACTAGGTCAGAACCTATTCGCCGGTAATTTCCTTACGGAGTTCACGCTTGAGAAACTTGCCACTGGCGTTACGAGGAATCGGTTCATCACGGAACCAAATCGTTGATGGGATCTTGAAACTGGCAATCTTGCCAGCCAAGAAATCTCGCAGTTCGACATCGCTCATTGAACGTCCAGGACGTAACACAATGACGGCGGCTACCGCTTCGCCGAGTCGATCATCGGGAATGCCGAATACACAGGCTTCGGCAATTGCGTCGTGGTTATAGATCGCCGTTTCAACTTCGCTGCAGTACACGTTTTCGCCACCACGAATCACCATGTCTTTGGCGCGGTCCACAATGTAGACAAAACCATCTTCATCAATGCGCGCAATGTCTCCAGTGTTCAACCAGCCATCTCTAATGCTGTCAGCGGTGGCCTCGGCACGATTGAGATAACCCTTAATGACGACCGAACCCCGTACACACAGAACGCCAACCGTGTTGGGGTCACGCGGTAAATCGTTGCCATCTTCGTCAACCAGTTTGCCTTCAAGTGTCGGCACTAATGGGCCACAGGATTCAGGCTTGGCAATAAACCAACGCGCCGAGTTGGCAGTGATGATTCCGTGAGTTTCGGTCATGCCATAACCAGTTGAGGGTTGACCACCCTTCAAAGCGCCAGCAATCTTGTGCACAAGGTCAGGCTGCAAGGCCGCCCCGCCACCGCCCATGCCGATGAGCGACGATGTGTCTCGTTTTGACCAGTCGGGATGTAACAACATTTCGCGACTCATTGTCGGAACGCCAGAAAAGTTAGTCACCCGCTCACGCTCAATGAGTTCGAGAGCACGACCCGCATCCCACTTATACATCAAAACAACTTTCGCTCCACTCGCCGTTGCCGGGTGCAAAATACAGTTGCAAGCCGTGACGTGAAATAGTGGCGTCGGTGCCATGAACGACGGCGGCAGTGCAACAGGAGCGGGACCAGTTGGCGCTGGAATATCACCAGCAGCAATGGCTTTTTGTTCAGACATCGCCACCGCTGTTGTCATCACCACAATGTTGTAAATATTGGCGATGGATCCACGGTGAGTGAGTTGCGCACCTTTAGGGAATCCTGTTGTCCCCGAGGTGTAAAAAATCGTCGCATCATCATCGGTATCAAATTCAACGACAGGCAAAGAACCGGGATCCGCACCAGACATGACGTCGGCCCAACG
>SHUW01000081.1 GCA_009694465.1 Ilumatobacteraceae bacterium | reverse complement strand
GCGATGGTCGATTTAAAGTGAGCCAGTTCAAAAATTCCCGACGGAAGGCTTCAACAGAAGCATCAAATCCGAGTTTCATATCGTTACCTCAGTGAGTAGGCCGAGACTTTGGGCGATTGCTGAGCGATGAAAGGCGCTAGAACCGAATAAGAATTCGCCGGCCTTGGCGCGTTTAAGCCAAAAATGGAGATCATTTTCCCAGGTATAGCCGATACCCCCGTGGAGTTGTAGGCCATCCTCAACGAGTAACTGCTGGCAGTCCCCAGCAGCAACTTTAGCCATGTGAGCAGCTTCGCAACGACGCTCGTCATCTTCGGCTATGGCTACGGCAGCGAAATAGCCAACAGCGTTAGCGCGTTCAACTGCCAAAAATAAGTTAGTAAAACGGTGCTTGAGAGCCTGGAATGACCCTATGACTTTGTCGTATTGCACACGTACCTTTGAGTACTCCAGTGTGATCTCAAAGATTCGACGGCAAGCTCCAACCATGTGTAGAGCCATAGCGCAGACAACTTGATCGAGGGCTTTCTCAAGTGATTTTGTTGTGCCAGGTCCGTTGGCAATCAGCCTCGCTGGGGCGGCATCAAATGTGAGGTCAGCAAGTGCAAGCCCAGGCTCCACGCCACCCACAGGGACAACGGTGACATTGCCTCGCTCGACTAGGTAAACCCCCAACGAGTGGGTCAGTGAATCTCGCGCAACGACGGCAAACGAATCAACTTCGGCGCCCGATACGACGGCAACTTTTTGTCCCGTAATGGTGAATAACCCGTCTCTAGCAGTTGCTTGGCAAGATATGTCGGCTAGGTCCCAAGAACGGCCTTCGGCCAGCGCCAAAGAACCAGTCCGAAGTCCTTGAGCCACCTCGCTGAGCAATTCGCCTTGTCCAAACTCGATCAGGATTGGCAGAAATTGACTTGTAGTGGCCAAAAGCGGACCAGGAGCACTGGCACGACCAAGTTCTTCTGCGAGTATTGCGACCTCAACGAAACTCATACCGATGCCACCGAACTCTTCAGGTATCCCTAACCCTGGCCATCCGAGTTCAACCATCTTCTCCCAAAGGTTTTGGGCGTTGCCGGTCTTCTCATGGATCTGACGGGGCAAAGATGTTGGGCAAAAATTCGCCAACACGGCGCGAATGTTGTCGCGCAATTCTTGTTGCTCCTCTGAAAGTTCAAGATTCATTGTTTGCTCCCATCTTGGTGCCGTCCAGAATTCGGGCAGTGACGGCATATTAGAGGAGGGAAGACTCATTTACTGTCCCTTAGTGACACGATCGTTAGAAATATGCTATAAATAATACCGATGAAGATCAAGTTAAATAAAGAATTGTGCAGTGGCCATGGGCGGTGTTACGTGCTGTCCCCAGATGTATTTGAAACAGATGACGACGGATACGGTCAAGCAAAATTTTTGGTAGTACCAGATGAGTTGATCCAACAAGCGCGGGTAGCCGTTATCAACTGTCCAGAAGATGCGATCACCTTGATCAACGAAGAGGGAGACAAAGAATGAGCAATGAGACTACGCCTGAAGAGGCAGCACCAGGTCAAGATCTTGAGTCATTACGCAATCCTCAGCCGCTCTATAAAATGATGCGCGATTTAGCCCCAGTGGTCCATATGGAGCGCGGGAATATGGGAAGCACAATCGTTGCCAAGCATGAAGATGTGCTGACGGTCTTGCGTACACCAGAGATATTTTCTTCAAATGCCGAAGCAGTAAAGATCGGTCAAATCAGACCGCTAATTCCGCTTCAGATTGATCCCCCCGACCATGCGAAATATCGAAAATTGTTGGATCCTTTATTTGCTCCTAAGCGAATCGCTGGCCTTGAAGAGAGAACCCGTCTCCTCGTGAACGGTTTCATTGACGAGGTGATTGACGCTAAAAAAGCCAACTTTCATCTTTCAGTAGCAGAGCCTCTTCCGAGCATGGTTTTTCTAGAATTACTCGGGCTTCCGGTGTCTCGAGCGAAGGAGTTCATCGCATTGAAAGATGGAATTATTCGCCCGGTGGCAAGTGACGAGGCTGGACGACTTGTCAAAGTGAACGAAGTTGGGGCGAAAATCTACGCAGTGCTGAGTGAAGTGGTGGAGGCCCGCATACTTGAACCGAAAAACGATTTTATTTCAAGCTTTCTCACCAGTGAAGTTGATGGCGAACGTCTGACCCCAGATGAAGTCATTGACATTTGTTATTTGTTCTTTCTTGCTGGTCTTGATACTGTCACAGCTTCGCTGGATTGCTTCATTGCCTATCTTGCTCAAAATGAAGACAAGCGACAAAGTTTGATAGCGCGGCCGGAACTTATCCCAGCGGCGATAGAAGAGTTGCTGCGTTGGGAGTCACCTGTGACTGGCGTGGCACGCATAGCAATCCAAGATACTGAACTCTCGGGCTGCCCGATTAAAAAAGGAACGCTTGTTGCCCCAATCTTAGGTTCTGCTAATACTGATGAGAGTTTCTGGGAACGCGCAAATGAAGTAGATTTTGAGCGGGAGACAAATAAACACTTAGCTTTTGGTGGCGGGGTTCATCGTTGCCTTGGTTCGCATTTAGCTCGCATGGAACTGCGTGTGACGCTTGAAGAATGGCATCGACGAATACCGAACTATCAATTGGCAAATGGAATCGCCTTACGCTATTCGCAAGGATTACGCCAAGTTGAAAACCTTGAGCTTGTTTGGTAACAGGTCGGCTCTCACAAGTAATAACGTGTGCCAATTTAAAAGTTTTTTACATTCAAATTGTTTGGTAACCAGGAGGTAATCATGAGTGGACCACTTGAAGGTATTCGTATCATTGAGGTCGCGAGTTGGATGTTCATCCCGTCAGCAGGGGCGGTTCTTAGTGATTGGGGAGCCGAGGTGATTAAAGTTGAGCCGCCCGAGACCGGAGATCCACAACGTGGGCTCATCACTTCTGGTTTAATTCCGTCCGGTCCTGCCTCAGTCAACTTTATGGTTGAGCAACCTAACCGCGGAAAGCAGTCGATTGGTATTAACCTTGCCCACCCCGATGGGCGCGAGGTTTTACTGACGCTTTGTGAAACAGCTGACGTTTTTCTCACCAATTACTTACCTCAGGTCAGACGTAAATTACGAATCGATACCGAAGATTTGCGAGCCCGCAATCCTCAGTTGATCATTGCTCGTGGCTCTGGCGCTGGGGCAAAAGGACCAGAGAACGAAAAGGGTGGCTTTGATGGCGCCTCATACTGGGCCCGAGGTGGCGTTTGGTCAGGTGCGGCCCGTAATGCTGAGGGTTGGCCCCAGGGTCAACTGGGACCAGCGTTTGGTGATGTCATGGGTGGTATGGCGACAGCTGGGGCAATCGCTGCGGCTATCGCCAAGCGCGAGCGAACCGGGGAACCGAGTTTGATTGATGTCTCGTTATTGGCAACAGCAATGTGGCAGGTATCACCGATGGTTGTGGCGGCGGGCCTATTTGGCATGGAGTCCTTCCCCGCTGCAGATCGTTCCCGCCCTGCCAATCCTGGCGTCAATGTTTATCGGACATCAGACGACCGATTCATTAGTTTTATTCTGCTCCAGCCAGATCGTTATTGGGCCGAGTTCGCTCAGTGTATTGAACGTTTAGACCTGATTTCGGATACAAGATTTGCCGACGCAGTATCGCGTCGGGAACATTCAGCTGAGTGCACTCGCATCTTGGATGAGACTTTCGGGGCATATCCGTTGGATCATTGGAAGCAACGCTTGGCTGACTTCTCCGGCGTCTGGGCCCCGTATCAAACCTTGGGAGAACTGCACAGAGATCCTCAGGTATTGGCAAACGGCTATTTGCCTTCCTATCAAACCACTGACGGTCGAGAGGTGCACCTTGTCGCAAGTCCTGCGCAGTTTGATGAATTAGCACCGCAGGTTACCCGAGCCCCAGAACATGGTGAGCATACGGAGACGGTGCTCTTAGAGGCCGGATTTGAGTGGGAGAAGATCGCCGAATTGAAGGCGGTTGGGGCAATTTTGTGATGAAAAGATACTGAAATATTCTTAAAAAACTGCTGGCGACATGGACCATGTTGCGCTAGATTAAAACTAACGTTGGTGTCAATAAAGTGTTTTTCAACTGAGGGGGAGATCATGAAAAGAACTTATTGGGGATTGTTTGCTTGCGCGATTCTGGTCGCAGGGGCTACTGCCTGTGGCAATGCTGGCGGTGACAGTGAAGGAACTTCCGCTCTGCCAAGCGAGCCGACAACTACGGATGTCACGGTTCCTTCAGAGACTGTGCCTGGTGATGCGACGTATCCAGAACGCGATACTTTCATAGCGCTACCCGATGTCCCTGGTGTCACAGACACCGAGATTAGGTATGCATCGTTGGCGCTCAAGGCCAACAACCCACTCGGAACGAACATTATGGATGCGTTCAACGAAGGCATTGATGCGTACTTCGCTTGGAGAAACGAAGAGGGCGGTATCTACGGCCGACAGTTAGTGCTAGCTGACAAGATTGATGATGAGTTTGGTCTGAATCAAGCCAAAGCTCTTGAAATTGTTGGTGCGAATAATCGCTTCGGAGTGTTTGTGGCGACGCTCATTTTTATGGGTGCGGCCGAATTGAACGATGCTGGTATCCCGACTTATGTCTGGAATATTCATCCCAATGAGATGGCAGGAAGGAACAATCTTTTCGGCAATGCTGGCACTGGGTGCGTTGGCTGTACATCGCGAGTAGTTCCATATTTGGCACACCTGGTAGGTGCAAAGAAAGTCGCCGCCGTTGGATATGGAGCGAGTGAGAACTCCAAAATGTGTACACAATCGCAAGCAAAATCGATCGAGAAATATTCTGCCGATCTCGGCTTAGAGGTCGCCTATCTGAACGACAATTTGGCTTTCGGTCTCCCCAACGGGATTGGACCAGAGGTAACAG
The DNA here is from genome assembly GCA_009694465.1 of Ilumatobacteraceae bacterium. GTDB lineage: Bacteria > Actinomycetota > Acidimicrobiia > Acidimicrobiales > Ilumatobacteraceae > Casp-actino8. The sequence continues at coordinate 1,297 of SHUW01000081.1, read as the reverse complement.
CGATGAAGGATGCTGGTGCAAAGTTCATCGCCACCTGCATTGACTTGAACGGTATGAAGACCCTTGCGCAGGAGCTCAGTCGCCAAGGAATGGATGATGTCACGCTGTATCACCCAAATACATATAACCAGTCGTTTGTTGCCGAGGCGGGGGGTATTTTTGACGGTGATTACGTTATCCCAGGCTTCGCAGCCTTTGAATACGATAGTGGTTCACAGTTACAGCAGAAATTCGTTGAGTTCATGGGTAAGCAAGGCAGTACTCTGTCAGAGTTAGCGATGGTCGGGTGGATTGATGCTGATTTAGCGTTCACCGGATTGCTTGAGGCCGGTCCAAACTTCAGTCGTGAGTCAGTGATAGCAGCAACAAACAAATTGACTGCCTATAGCGCTGGTGGGCTTCTCAATCCCATCGATTGGACCCGTCAACATGCGGCACCAACTCCTGATCAGTTGGGTTCTGGTTATGCCCAGGAATGTTTCTCTGCTGTCCAAGTTAAGGATGGAAAGTTCGTAGGAATTACAGTTAGCGGGGAGCCATTTCTATGTTGGTCGAACAGCACCAATGATTGGTCTGAGCCAATTCCCACATCATTCAACAATGGTTGAGATAGCAACTTTTCGGTATGATCAGTGCCTCAAACTTTGGTGAAGACATCCTGCGGGCTGTCCTTCAGGGGACACCTCCGGGAGCTGTCTTCGCCTTAGTTGCGCTTGGTTTCGTTTTGACCTACAAGACATCTGGTGTTTTCAATTTGGCTTTTGGGGCTCAGGCTTATGTTTCGGCCGGCATGTACTTCAAGGCGCGTGTTGAATGGGAGTGGCCGATCATTTGGTCATTTATCTTGGCTGTAGTCGTTTTGGCTCCATTAATTGGGTTACTTCTGGAGAGATTTATCTTTCGTCCTTTGCGGACAGCGTCTGCGGTCGCCAAACTTGTTGTTGCGGTGGGACTCACAGTTGCCCTACCAGCGCTGTTTGAGTTGCTGAGTAAGTTTCAAGCAGTGGCTGGGAGGACCCCAGTCGGGATCATGCCTCGCGGTGCAGAGGTCTATTACGACCCACTTGGAATCTATCCGTGGAGCCGAGACGAGCTCGCGCAATTAATCATTGCCTTCACTGCACTTGTCTTGATCACTACATTTTTTCGTTATTTTGCTGCAGGGTTAGCAATGCGAGCGGTTGTCGAGAGTCCAAGAATGACCGAACTCGCTGGTATCAATGCTGACCGAGTGTCGGCGATGGCATGGGCACTATCTAGTTTCTTTGCGGGACTTGCCGGAGTGCTCATCGCACCT
>SHUW01000080.1 GCA_009694465.1 Ilumatobacteraceae bacterium | reverse complement strand
ACTGGTCCTGGTAATCGTCCATTGAAGTCATTGTCAGACATGTTGAAGGGCAAGCAAGGTCGGTTCCGTCAGAACCTTCTCGGTAAGCGCGTTGACTATTCTGGTCGTTCAGTCATCGTGGCCGGACCAACGTTGCGTTTGCATCAGTGTGGTCTGCCGAAGTTGATGGCCCTCGAACTCTTCAAGCCATTCGTCATGAAGCGCCTCGTCGACATTGAGTACGCACAAAACATTAAGAGCGCCAAGCGCATGGTCGAACGTCGTCATCCACGCGTGTGGGACGTCCTCGAAGAAGTCATTCGCGAACACCCAGTGTTGTTGAACCGTGCACCCACGCTTCACCGATTGGGTATTCAGGCATTTGAGCCCGTACTCGTTGAAGGCAAAGCCATCCAGATTCACCCACTCGTGTGTACAGCATTCAACGCTGACTTCGACGGTGACCAGATGGCTGTGCACGTACCGTTGTCGGCTGAAGCGCAGGCTGAAGCTCGCGTACTGATGCTCAGCGCGAACAACATTTTGTCACCGGCTTCTGGTCGTCCAATCGTGACCCCGAGCCAGGACCTCATCATCGGTGGTTACTACCTAACCAACGATGGTCCTCGGACATTTGGTGAAGGTCGGACTTTCCGCCATAACTGGGAAGTCCTACGAGCAATGGATGAGGGTGCTATTGGCATCCACGCCAAGATCAAGATGCGCAAGGCTGACGGTGAGTTGTTTGAAACAACGCCTGGTCGACTTCTTTTTGAAGAGGCTTTGCCCGAGGGCTACACAGCGCGCTTTGGTCATATTGACAAGCCGATCAAGAAGAAGGAAATGGGCGAAATTGTTGAAGTCTTGTCTGACAACTTCATCAATGCCGACGTTGCCGATTCACTTGATGCCATCAAGTCAATTTGCTATCGCTACGCCTCGCAATCTGGATTGACAGTTTCCATTGACGACGTCAAGACACCTGCTTCAAAGAAGGAAATGCTTGAAGGGTACGAAAAGCAAGCGGAGAACGTCGAGAATCAGTTCAAGCGCGGCATTATCACCGATGGTGAGCGTCGTCAGCAAGAAGTGAGTATCTGGTCCGAAGCAACTGACAAGGTCAAAGACGAGATGGAGAAGGCTTTTAAGGCTGAACTCACAAACCCCGTCTACATGATGATCGACTCTGGTGCTCGTGGAAACATGACTCAGATGCGCCAGATCGCCGGTATGCGTGGTCTCGTAGCCAACCCTCGTGGTGACATGATTCCTCGTCCGATCAAGCGCAACTTCCGTGAGGGTCTTGAAACTTTGGAGTACTTCATTGCTACTCCAGGTGCTCGTAAGGGACTTGTTGACACCGCTCTACGTACCGCTGACTCGGGTTACCTGACACGTCGACTCGTTGACGTGGCCCAAGAACTCATCGTTCGTGAGGATGACTGCGGAACAACCCTTGGTGTGTGGATTGACAATGTTCAGGCCGATACCCCGAACCGTCGTTCATATATCGAGACCAAGTTGTACGGTCGTGCGCTGGCAGTTGACACCACTCTTGGTGACGGCACGGTTGTTGCTCGCAATACCATTGTTGGCGACGAATTGATGGAGACCTTGCGCGATGACGCATCGTTTACCCGTGTTCGCGTTCGGTCGGTATTGACCTGTGATGCTGAACTCGGTGTATGTGCATTGTGCTACGGCCGTTCGTTGGCCAGTGGTAAAGCCATTGAACTTGGTGAAGCAGTTGGTGTTATTGCTGCGCAATCTATTGGTGAGCCTGGTACGCAGTTAACGATGCGTACCTTCCACACTGGTGGTGTTGCTGGTAAGGACATCGCTGGCGGTTTGCCACGCGTCGTTGAATTGTTTGAAGCTCGTACGCCTAAGGGTTCGGCTCGTTTGGCTCGTGCCACTGGAGTCGTACGTATCGGCGAAGACGAAGGCAAGGGCATCCCAGTCAATGTTGTTGATGATGCAGGTGAAGAGCATTTGGTGTTGTTGCCAACTGGCAGCCGCCCGATCGTTCGCGACGGAGATGAAGTCGTGGCCGGTCAGGCAATCACTGATGGTCCTTTTGATCCGAAAGAAATTATGGAGATCAAGGGCATCCGCGAAACCCAGACGTACATCGTTGAAGAAGTACAAAAGGTGTACCGCGATCAAGGTGTATCGATTCACGACAAGCACATTGAACTCATTGTCCGTCAGATGACTCGTCGCGTCAGTGTTCAGGAGACTGGTGACACCGATTTCTTGCCAGGTGAGCGCACCGACAACAAGACATTCCGTGACACAAACCGTGCCATGGTTGAAGATGGGAAGCGTCCCGCTGAAGGTCGTACCGAACTGATGGGTATTACCAAGGCTTCGTTGGCAACTGAATCTTGGTTGTCGGCTGCTTCATTCCAGGAGACCACTCGTGTTCTCACCGAGGCCGCCATTGACGGTCGCGGTGACTCACTGAATGGCCTCAAGGAGAACATCATCATCGGAAAACTCATCCCAGCTGGTACGGGCATGATGCGTTATCGGGACTTCGGCATCGATGCCCCCGATTATGTGCCAATGGCGACCTGGCACAGTGACGACGAAGATACATCTGACGTTCTGAGCGCGGCTTGGGATGGTCAGTCACGAGGTTCCGACTCAGTTCCCGGCTGATTGCCGAGTCTGAATAGGTCAAAAAAGAAATAATTAGCCTGATATTGAGATGCCCTGGGGCAACGGGTTGCCGTTGTCCACAGGGCGCTCGTAACATCACAAGTTCCCGTGTGCGCGTTTGGCACGAGGGCGAGAGTCGTCAAGATATTCCGTAACACGGTGTTACGGACAAGCAAAGAGGTCAAAGAGTGCCCACAATTCAACAGCTGGTCCGCCAAGGACGAAGCACCAAGTTCACTAAATCGAAGACACCGGCCTTGAAGGGTTCGCCGCAACGTCGCGGTGTATGCACACGTGTGTATACCAACACTCCGAAGAAGCCAAACTCTGCATTGCGCAAGGTTGCTCGTGTGCGTCTTTCAAGTGGTGTAGAAATCACTGCTTACATTCCTGGTGAAGGACACAACCTGCAAGAGCACTCCATTGTTCTCGTGCGTGGTGGTCGTGTTCGTGACCTTCCAGGTGTTCGTTACAAGATCATTCGTGGCGCGCTTGACGCTGCCGGAGTGAAAAACCGTAAGCAGTCCCGTAGTAGCTATGGCGCAAAGCGCGTCAAGTGATCGCATTCGAAAACAAAAGGAACAGGTGAATTGATATGCCCCGTAAGGGTCCAGCCCCACGCCGTGAAACGCAACCAGATCCGGTTTACCGATCCTTGCTCGTCACGCAACTCATGAACAAGGTTATGTTGAGCGGTAAAAAGAGCACCGCTGAAAAGATCGTCTACGACGCACTCAAGATGGTTGAAGAAAAGACTGGTGCTGAACCAATCGCCACTTTGAAGCGCGCCATTGACAACACTCGTCCTCCACTTGAAGTGCGTAGCCGCCGTGTTGGTGGAGCGACCTATCAGGTTCCAGTTGAAGTGAAGCCTCGCCGTGCAAATACTTTGGCTATTCGTTGGGTTGTTGATTATTCACGTGCCCGCCGCGAAAAGACAATGTCACAGTGTCTTGCCAACGAGTTGCTTGATGCTGCTAACGGTCTCGGTGCTGCTGTAAAGAAGCGCGATGATATGCAAAAGATGGCAGATTCAAACAAGGCCTACGCCCACTATCGCTGGTAATTCTCAGCGCTGATATGACTACCTCAGCACCCCGGTCTCAACACCGGGGTGCGACTATGTAAGCCCCCCAACAAGAACGTCAAAGAAACGAAAGTGAACGAAGATGGCTAAGCGTGAGTATCCACTAGAGCGCACTCGCAATATCGGCATCATGGCCCACATTGATGCTGGTAAAACGACGACCACAGAGCGCATTTTGTTTTACACGGGTAAGAGTTACAAGATCGGTGAAGTTCACGACGGCGCAGCAACTATGGACCATATGGCCCAAGAGCAGGAGCGTGGCATCACGATTACATCTGCTGCCACGACATGTATTTGGAACGACCACCGCATCAACATCATCGACACCCCTGGCCACGTTGACTTCACCATTGAAGTAGAGCGTTCATTGCGCGTTCTTGACGGTGCTGTCACCGTGTTTGACTCGGTTGCAGGTGTTGAACCACAAACCGAAACTGTGTGGCGACAGGCCAACAAATACAACGTGCCACGCATGTGCTTCGTGAACAAAATGGACCGCATCGGTGCTGACTTTTATCGCACAATAGCGATGGTCAAAGATCGTCTTGAGGCGACCTGCGCAGTGATTCACCTTCCCATTGGTTCTGGTGGCCCTGAGAGCGCAAAGCCGTTCGCTGGTCTGATTGACCTAGTGAAGATGAAGGCTTTGATTTGGCATGACGAAGAACTCGGTGCCAAATGGGACGAACTAGATATTCCCGCTGACATGGTCGACGAGGCTAATCAGTACCGCGAAGAACTCCTAGAAACCATTGCCACATCAGATGATGCGTTGATGGAAAAGTATCTTGCCGGTGAAGATCTTTCGATTGACGAAATTAAGGTTGCGATTCGTAAGGGAACTTTGGCCTTTGACTTCGTGCCGATTCTTTGTGGTTCAGCATTCAAGAACAAGGGCGTTCAGCCGATGCTTGATGCCGTTGTGGATTATCTCCCAAGCCCATTGGATATTCGCCCAGCGCAAGGTGTACTCCCAGGTGAAGCCGAAGAGCCAGCCGAGCGTAAGGCTGATGAGAACGGACCGTTTGCGGCCTTGGCATTTAAGATTGTTGCCGACCCCTTCGGCAAACTTACCTATTTCCGGGTGTATTCCGGCCAGATCAATAAGGGTGATGAGGTCTACAACTCTACGAAGGAGCGCCGTGAGCGCCTCGGTCGTATTTTGTTGATGCACGCGAACCAGCGTGAAGATGTTGACACCGCTTTCGCTGGTGACATTGTGGCAGGCCTTGGTTTCAAAGAAACGACGACCGGTGATACTTTGTGCGATCGTCAGACTCCGATCATTCTTGAGCGCATGATCTTCCCCGAGCCAGTGATCCACGTGGCTATCGAGCCCAAGACAAAAGATGATCAGGACAAGTTGGGTAAGGCTTTGAAGTCGCTGTCCGATGAGGACCCGACCTTCCGTGTTCGCACCGACGAAGAGACCGGCCAGACCGTTATCTCTGGAATGGGTGAACTCCACTTGGAAATTCTTGTTGACCGTATGCAGCGCGAATTTAATGTTGACGCCACCGTCGGTAAGCCACAGGTGGCATATCGCGAGACTGTGACTAAGTTGGTCGAACAAGTTGAGTACCGCCACATCAAGCAATCTGGTGGTTCTGGGCAGTTCGCAGTCGTCAAGATCAATATGGAACCGAACCCAGGTAAGGGTTACGAGTTTGTTGACAAGATCAGTGGCGGCAAGATTCCTCGTGAATACATCAACCCCACCAACCAGGGACTGCAAAGCGCCCTGGATAATGGCGTCTTGGCTGGTTATCCAACCGTGGATGTCAAGGTGACTTTGGTTGATGGCGCATACCACGATGTTGACTCCAGCGAAATGGCTTTCAAAATCGCTGGTCAGGCTGCCTTCCGCAAGGCTGCCGAAATGGCTCGGCCAGTCATCATGGAGCCGATCATGGGTGTTGAGGTAGTGACACCTGAGGAATACATGGGTGACGTTATGGGCGACTTGTCCAGCCGTCGTGGACGAATCGAAGGTATGGAGGCCCGAGGTAATACTCAGGTCGTACGTGCTCAGATCCCATTGTCGGAAATGTTCGGTTACTCCACTGACCTGCGCTCACGCACCCAGGGACGGGCTACATACACTATGCAGTTCAACTCTTATCAACAGGTTCCGGAAGCCATTTCCTCGGAAATCATCAAGCGCACTCGTGGCGAGTGATACGAATTTAAAAATTTAGGTGAGGTCATTTCATCGGGGGTAGCGACAGTGCTTCTTTCGCTGATATCGTCTCCACCTTGCGCGTGTCGCCTTTTAGGTCTCACATTGCATAGATCCTTGACACCACGTACCAATCACACAGTGCGGTATCCAAACCAACCAACAAGTAAAGGAAAGTGACAATCATGTCTAAGGCGAAGTTTGAGCGTACGAAGCCTCATGTGAATATTGGGACGATGGGTCATATTGACCATGGTAAGACGACGTTGACTGCGGCTATTTCGCGGACGTTGGCTGATAGGGGTTTGGCGGAGTACACGCCGTTTGATC
>SHUW01000007.1 GCA_009694465.1 Ilumatobacteraceae bacterium | reverse complement strand
TAACCAGAGTTCACACCTTTGGCAAAACAAATCAAGTCAGGTGCGACTTTCCAGTTGTCAATAGCGAACCATTCGCCACATCGACCGAACCCCGACATCACTTCATCAGCAATGAACACAATTCCGAATTCATCACAGATCTCACGCACGCCGGCCATGTACCCAGGTGGTGGAACAAGAATTCCATTGGTGCCAACGACACTCTCAAGCATGATCGCGGCAACTGTTTGCGGCCCTTCAACCATCAACGTGTCGCGCAGGTGTTGCAGTGCGCGTTGTGATTCTTCAATATCGCTCGTGCTATGAAATGCAGAGCGATAGGGGTATGGCCCCCAGAACTTGACGACTCCCGGCAAACCAGGTTCGCTCGGCCAACGGCGCGGATCACCAGTGAGTTGAATCGCTCCACCTGTTGCTCCGTGATAACTACGGTATGTTGTCAAAATTTTGTGACGCCCAGTATGTAGCCGTGCCATGCGCAGCGCATTCTCTGTTGCCTCGGCCCCACCGTTGGTGAAAAAGACCATGTTCAGATCACCAGGTGCACGCTCGGCAATCAGGCGGGCGGCTTCACTGCGCGCGTCATTGGCATGGAACGGTGCAATCGTGCATAAGCGATCGGCTTGTTCCTTGATAGCTGCCACTAATTTTGGGTGCTGATGTCCGATATTGACATTGACTAATTGGCTAGAGAAGTCGAGGTACTTTTTGCCCGCTTCATCCCAAAAGTGGCTTCCTTCGGTTTTAGTGACAACGACGGGGCTAATCAGACTTTGAGCGGACCAGGAATGAAAGACATGGGAGCGATCATGCTTCAGTGCATCGGAGGGATTTGTGCGAAGTACGGACATATTCAGAGACTATTCCCTATGCCGTTCAGTTCACATACTCTTATTCGTCACAGGACGGTAAAGATGCACAAGACGGGAGATCGTTGCTACGGTCTGAGCCATGGGCGAACATATTTCTTTCACATCAAACGGCGGAACGTGCGGGGGATACCTCGCCAACGGAGGAGGCCCAGGCGTCATCGTGATTCAGGAATGGTGGGGACTCGTTCCTCACATTCAAGATGTGACTGACCGCTTTGCCGCCGAGGGATTTACCGCTCTCGCCCCCGATTTGTATCACGGTGAATCATCAAGTGAACCGGACGGAGCTGGAAAGTTGATGATGGGACTGAACTTGGCTCAAGCCGCAAAGGATTTGTCCGGTGCAGTTGACTTTTTGTGCCAAACGACTGGTCGCGACAAGGTCGGCGTTGTCGGGTATTGCATGGGTGGAGGGCTGGCGATGGTCTTGGCCTCACAACGTCCAGATGCAGTGGCTGCAGCGGCTCCGTACTATGGCGTGATTCCTTGGCCGTCGGCACAACCAGATTGGGGTCACATTCAAGCCAGGGTTGTCGGCGAATATGCAGAGCATGATGATTTTGCCAATCCAGAAACTGTGAGAGTTCTGCAAGCACAATTGCAATCACTGGGCAAAGATGCCACGCTCAATATTCACGCTGGATGTCACCATGGTTTCTTCAATGACGCTCGGCCAGATGTTTATGACGCACAGGCAGCCAGCGTCTCATTTGCCCGCACTCTTGAACTATTTCGCGGCACTCTCTAGTTCAAGAGAGAGATTCAATAGCTTGTTGCACCGCTAAAACTCGACGGGCATTATCCACATGCAAGTTTTCAATCATCCGGCCATCAACGGTGATGACCCCGCGTCCTTCGGCCGTCGCTTCTTCAAAAGCAGCGATCACGCGCTGGGCATAATCAACTTCGTCAGCCGTCGGAGCCCAGACATCATTGGCGATCTCCACTTGTGATGGATGAATCAGTGTCTTGCCATCAAAACCCATCTGCGCGCCCTGCAGACATTCATCACGGAAGGCATCGGAATCTTTAATGTCGTTGAAAACACCATCCAAGATAATTTTCCCAGCCTCACGTGCTGCCAGCAGAGCAGTTGCCAGATGGTGCATCAACGGAGCGCGACCACGAACTTGGGTGGCGCGGAGTTCTTTGGCAAGATCGTTTGTACCCATCACCAGAGTTTGCACTCTTGGGTGAGCAGCAATCGCGCGGACATCAAAAATCGCTGTTGGGGTTTCAATCATTGCCCAGATTTTCATTGACCCAGGTGCGCCAGCCGTTGCTAGTGCTGAAGAAACGGCCTCCACCTCGCGCACTGAATTGATCTTCGGAATCACGACGGCCGAGACACCAGCCATGGCGGCAGCGGTCAAATCGTCAGCTCCCCACTGGGTCTCAAGACCATTGCAGCGAATAGTGATTTCTTTATTGCCGTACTCGCCACTGCGTGCCGCAGCCACAGCATTACGTCGAGCATCGGGCTTTGCATCCGGGGAGACCGCATCTTCTAGATCGAAGATCAAAGCGTCGGCGGGGATACTTTTGGCTTTGTCAAGGGCTCGCTCATTGGCGGCGGGCATATACAGAACGGAACGACGGGGACGCATATTAGACATCAGATTTTCCTTGTTAAAAGCCGTACGAGGCAGCGAGTTCGGGATCACGTGCAGAAAGTTCGCGAGCTAATTGCACAATGACTCGACATTGTTTGACTGAAGCATCATCTTCCATCTTGCCGTCAAGCATGATCGCCCCAGTTCCATCGCCCATGGCTTCAATGACTCGGGTCGCATGTGCGACATCACTCGGCCGTGGGCTAAAAACGCGCCGCGCAATATCGATCTGCACTGGATGCAAAGACCAAGCACCCACGCAACCGAGTAGGTAGGCATTGCGGAATTGATCTTCGCAGGCGAGAACATCTTTGATGTCACCGAACGGTCCATAGAAAGGCAAGATGCCGTGCATCACGCAGGCATCAACCATGCGTGCCAATGTGTAGTGCCAGAGATCTTGTTGATGAGCAGCGCGTGGGGCATCAGGATTATTGGTGTCGGGGTCATTGCGTACCAAATAATCAGGATGACCGCCACCAACGCGAGTGGTCTTCATCCGGCGATTGGCAGCCAAGTCTGCTGGTCCGAGTGAAAGACCTTGCATGCGCGGTGAAGCGCCACAGATTTCTTCAACGTTGGCCATGCCGCGAGCTGTTTCTAAAATCGCGTGAACCATTAACGGCTTTTTCAGACCAGCCTTGGCTTCAAGCTGCGCCAGTAGGCGGTCAACGTAGTGAATATCTTCTGGCCCTTCAACTTTGGGAATCATGATGACATCAAATTTGTCGCCAACTTCTGTGACCAAGGTCGTGATGTCGTCAAGACCCCACGGTGAATCAAGACTGTTGACACGTGTCCACAATTGCGTTGTGCCCATCGGAACGGTCTTAGCAACTTTGACTAATCCAGCGCGAGCCGCTTCTTTATCTGTGGCAGGCACACCGTCTTCGAGGTTGCCGAGAATGATGTCCACGGTCGGCACGATGTCACCGAGTTTGGCAACCATCTTTTCGTTGGAAGGAGGGAAGAAATGGATCATCCGACTTGGGCGGAAGGGAATCTCGCGGAGGGGCTCGGGGGCACCCACGGCGAGGGGCTTGAAGAAGTCTTTAGCGCTGCGCACACTCTGAGGGTACGCCTTTTTACCCCCGTGTCGGGAGCCACCACAGGAAAAAACCTTAGGAAACGCGTCACCCCCGATGACTCGCCTACCCTGAAGGGGGTGAGTGCGCTGCAAATCGGAACCCATGAAATTGATGCCGTGTTGTTTGATGCGGGTGGAATTTTCGTGATCCCGGACCCCAATGTGTTGGCTCCTTTGCTGAGCTATTACGGGGCGAGCAGCGAACTTCCTGCCTATCATCGGGCTCATTTTTGGGCGATGGCGGCCAAGTCAGCGGCTCAGTCGGGCGAATCTGATTGGAGTGCATACAACTTGGCCTACGTCGAATCAGTCGGGGTGCCCGCTCACGACAGAGCAGAGGCGGCGCGGGCCTTGGATCGCAGTCGCAGTGCCTATATCTGGCGCTGGCCCTTACAAGACAGTGTTCAGGCGTTGCGTGGTCTCTATGACAGAGGCGTACCCGTCGGTGTCGTGAGTAACGCCTCGGGTCAGATTGAGGACATTTTGTCTCGCTCGGGGGTCTGTCAAGTGGGTCCAGGTGCTGGTGTCCCAGTGCGCATAGTTGTGGACAGTTTTCTTGTTGGCGTGGCGAAACCTGACCCCCGTATTTTTGATTTTGGATTGGCGGTACTTACCGACATTGATCGTTCACGCGTGGCTTACGTCGGCGATTCGGTCACGATGGATATCGCAGGGGCGCGCAATGCAGGACTGGTTCCCGTATTACTTGACCCTTATGACGACCATGTGGGTAGTGACTTTTATCGGGTGCGATCGCTACTGGATCTTTTGCCGTGACCGACGCTCCTGGTTGGCAAGTATCTCCAAGATGGATCGAATGGCGCCGCACCGTTGATCTACTGAAGTACGACGAACGCTTCGCATTAATGGCCGAGCGTGGCGATTCAATCCACGGTGAGGCTGATTTCATTGAGCGATTATTTCCCCAGCGGAAGATTTCTTTATTGGATGCGGGTTGTGGCACTGGGCGCCTAGCCATTGAAATGACGTCACGTGGTCATCATGCTGTTGGAGTTGATCTCGACCCCGACATGATTGCCCGAGCACGAAGCAAGGCCCCAGATATTGAGTGGCATGTTGCCGACCTGTCAAAACTCGCGTTAGGTAGCAAAAGTGAAGTGGTCGTGATGGCAGGAAACATTCCGCTTTTTTGTGCTCCAGGATCGCAAGCAGCGATTATCAAATCTTTATCCCAACACATTGTTACTGATGGATATCTGATTACAGGATTTTCATTGGAAGATCGTGGCGACTCGTATCTCGGTGCTGATTATCAACGCGATGCGTTGGCCGCGGGCTTGACTTTCGTTGCTGAATATTCAAACTGGAATGGCGATGGCTCAATCACCGGCGACGATTACACCGTGATGGTGCATCAGCTTCACTGAATATTGTCGAGCAATCGACGAGCGATGACCTTGAGGCACAATGTCTCATCGGCACCTTCAAAGATTGATAAAACTCGTGCATCGACATATAGGCGACTGACCGAATATTCTTCGGCGTATCCGTAGCCACCGTGAATTTGCATCGCTTCACGGGCGACCCATTCGGCAGCCTTGCAGACGTAAGCCTTGACCATGCTGGCTTCCGTCGTACCTTCACCTTTGGCCATCAACTTTGCGACCTCGTAGCCGAACTGTCGACCAGCCTGAATCAAAACAGCCATGCGACCTAACTTGACCTGCGTGAGTTGGTACTCGGCAACATTGTTGCCAAAGACGGTGCGGTTGTGGGCGTAGTCGTAGGCAGCTTCATAGGCAGCTTGCATGACACCCACGGCGCGAGCAGCAGTTTGCAATCGTCCGTTCTCAAAGCCTTCCATTTGGTAGTAGAAGCCTTTGCCGAGTCCACCTTCTTCACCAATCAAGTTGGTGGCGGGGACCCACCAGTTTTCTAGGGCGATTTCGTAGGAGTGCATGCCGCGATAACCAATGGTGTCAATCGGGCGGCCCTCCATCTTGCCGACAGAGCCATCGTCACGAATATTTTGCGTGAACTCAAATCCGTGAGCGTCGCCCCGAGGTTTAGGGACAATGAACAAACTGAGACCACGGTGAGTTTTTGAGCGGTCTGGATCAGTTCGTGCCAAGAGCATCAAAACATCTGCTCGGCCGGCGAAGGTGCACCATGTTTTCACACCATTGATGACATAGCCGGCTTGGCCTTCGGGTCCTGTTGCAGGAACGGCAGTCACTTTGATGCCAGCCACGTCACTGCCATAGTCGGGTTCGGTTACGGCGACGGCAACCATCACTTCGGCAGTTGCTAATTTTGGAAGCCACTCTTGCTTCTGGGCTTCGGTGCCACCCTTCACCAGAGCGCGAGTCAAGATTTCGGGACGCGTGATTAATGATCCACCGATGCCCAAACTGCCGCGACTGAGTTCTTCGGTAGCCACCACCATTGCCATGTATTCACCTTGCCCGCCTTCGGAAAAACCACCGTATTCGGCAGGTACCGATAGACCGAATGCACCCATCTCGGCGAGACCACTAATGATTTCTTCGGGAACATCTTCGTTATAGCGGTGCACGTGTTCGGCACGCGGAGAGATCACTTTGTCGGTGAAGGAGCGAAAGGTGTCTTGCACCATTTCAAAGTCGTCATCAAGGTGGCGTGGCCCTTGAACATCGGCCAGCGATGCTATGAATTCTGGATCGCGATACACGGTGATGAACGGCAAGGTTGCGGCTAACGGGTTTGCGTCGAGTCCCCAAAGGGTTTCGCGACCAATCAACTTTGTCATCAACTCGTGAGCCATATCGGCCGTAAAGGCGCAAGCGATGAGACCTTCATGGTCGCCCTTGGAGCCGTAGTCAAGTAGTGAACGCGCCGTCTCAACCGCCGAAGCGGCATGGGCTAAGTCATAGGCCAAGACTTGATGTTTGTCGGCTCCACCAGTGGTGGAAAGTTGACGAAGTCCTTGGGTCACGACCCGTGAAGAGAGATCGATGACCTCAGCGGCGGTCTGCAAGTCGGGGGTGACGCAAGGTGAACTCATGGGTGAAACGCTACCCATCTGCGGGATATATGCGGGAAGTCGGAGGTCCCTCAAATCTGAGTCCCGTCATGGTCAAGCGTCACCTCCAGTTGAGCCCATCCCACTTACCCCTTGATGTGTCAGGCTTGTGACATGGCAACGCAGGTAATGGGTCGCAATATCGGCGTTTATTGCGGTTCCAGTTCTGGTTTAACCCCAGAGTTTGCTGCCGAGGCTGTGGCCCTGGGGTCGGCATTGGTGGCCGGAGGACATGGCTTGGTCTACGGAGGCGGTCGAATCGGGTTGATGGGTCTGATCGCCGACTCGGTACTCGACAGCGGCGGCCAAGTACACGGCGTGATACCCGAGCATCTGGTCAAAGCTGAAACCGCCCATCAAGGACTCACGATATTAGAGATTGTGAACTCGATGCACGAACGCAAGGCGCGCATGGAGGCGCTCTCGGTTGGATTCATAGTTTTGCCTGGGGGATTCGGCACATTTGATGAAGTGTTCGAAATCCTCACTTGGAATCAACTAGGGCTGATCGCTAAACCAGTTGTCTTTCTAGATGGAACCGGTTATTACGCGCGGCTCTTTGAAGCCTTTGAGCACATGATTTCAACTGGCTTTGTCAAGGAGAACTATCGAGTGATGATGAACCGTGCGACTTCTGTCGAGGAGGCTGTGCGCATCGCCTCGAGTCCAGCACCGAAAGTTGACGGCAAGTTGCGCAATCTCGATGTCACTTCAACGCGCAACGATTCTTCATCCAAAGATTTTTTATGAGCGAACTATTTCCATTTCCACCGCAATCGCCAAGTGTTGTTTGGCCGACGAGGGAGTGGATCATTGGGGACCTCGACCCAAGTGCCAAGGATGGCGAGATCAGTAGTGCTCTTGGCAAGTTATTTGATCACGGAGTAAATCCACCCGTGGGTAAGGGCATTTCGTTAGCGACGGTGATCATTCATCGTGGGAAATTAGTTCTTGAGCGCTATGGCACTCAACCTGACACAGCGTTTGGTGCAGGTGGTCCTGTTGATCGCGATACGACGTTGATTTCTTGGAGCATGGCCAAGAGCATCACTCAAACCGTATTGGCGATACTCCTTGACGAGATGGGCATTGATGTTGATTCACCAGTAGCGATTCCTGAATGGTCGGGTGATCAACGCAGCACGATTACTTGGCGCCATCTATTAGAAATGCGCGATGGTCTAGATTTTGTTGAAGAGTATGTCGTCAATGAATCGGGTCAGAGTAAATCTGATGTCCTAGAAATGCTCTTCGGTAGTGGCTCGAGCGATGTTGCTCAATACGCCAGGTCTCGGCCACTTAAACATGAGCCAGGAAGTGTTTGGTCGTACTCATCAGGTTCAACCAATATCCTCTGTGGACTGATTAAGGATTTGTTGGGCACAAAAAGTCTTGAGGACTTCTTGAATCAGCGAATCTTTACACCACTAGGGATGCTTTCTGCGACTGCCAAGTTTGACGAGGTAGGAACTTTTATCGGGTCCTCTTATGTTTATGCCACTGCCCGTGACTTTGCCCGCTTTGGATATTTGTATTTACGCGGTGGAGAGTGCGAGAGTGGCCAGTTGTTGTCGCGAGATCGGGTTGATGCTGCGCGACGGCAGCATGCGGTTGATATTGAAAGTGGTCATGGCTACGGACAGCATTGGTGGATTTGGAAATCGCTGGCGGGGGCCATGTCTGCTCAGGGGTATGAGGGTCAGCGAACGATTGTTGTGCCTCAATACGATCTTGTCGTCGTGCATTTGGGGAAATGGGTCGCTGAAACACAGCCTTATCTTGACGCACAATTAGACCGAATCGTGGGGGCTTTCGCTCCCTGACGAGTATGGGGATTCCCGTTGTGGGACTCGGTGAACTGCTAGAACATAGGTATGTCCAGTGAATTTGGTGGGGAGCAAGTGGTGCCTCCACCTAGGTCAGGGGCTGATGAAGACAAGCGGGGTTTGCGACGATCCCGTCAACGCGCAACGATCAGAATGCTCAAGGTTCTTGCCACCCTGCTCGTTGTCTATTTTCTCATTCTCAACATTCCGGGATTACGTAATGCCATGGATCAACTGAGCGATGTCCGCCCAGAACTCTTAGTGCTTGGACTCGGTCTTGAAATAGTTGCCCTGCTCTGTTATTCGATGATGACTCGCGCTGCGCTCGGACCCGTTGGGCACCACCTCTCGGTATTGCACCTATTTCGGATTCAGTTGTCGACGCGCGCTTTATCAAGTTTGGTGCCTGGAGGAAGTGCAGCTGGTTCGGCGCTCGGCTTCCGTCTGATGGTGGCCTCGGGTGTGCCTGGTCCAGATGCTGGATTTGCATTGGCCACAGCGGGCTTGACTTCAGCAGTTGTTCTGAATTTTATTTTGTGGGGCGGATTGATCGTTTCAATCCCGTTGCGCGGAGTGAACCCCGTCTATGGAACAGCTGCCATCGCTGGAATCATTTTAATGGGCATCGCGGTAGCAATCATCTTTGGGTTGATTGAAGGTCAAGAACGGTCAGAAAAACTACTCCGCTCTATTGCGCGTCGACTGCACTTAAATGAGGAACGCGCAGGAGAAGCGGTGCGTCATATCGGTGGACGAATGAAAGAATTGGCGGGGGACAAGGCAATGTTGCGACGCCTCGTTGGGTGGGCTACTGCTAACTGGCTGATTGACGCAGCCGCACTGTGGGTTTTTCTGCGCGCTTTTGGTGGATCGCTGACTTTTGATGCATTGATCGTCGCTTTTGGTTTGGCCAATGTGCTGGCTGCTATTCCTCTCACACCTGGGGGACTGGGTGTGGTCGAAGGTATCTATGTTCCAGTCTTGGTTGGATTTGGTCTCACTAGGGCGACAGCGGTGGTCGGAGTCGTCTCCTACCGGGTGGCTCAATTTTGGCTCCCGATATTGATTGGTGGTCTGACGTATTTGTCTTTGCGAGTCGGTCCGTGGGCCATTGATCGCAACCGACTCGAGCCATTGCGAAATGTCGTGGCGACGGTGGGTTCGGGCGATGAACGGATATTGGACTTCTCCGAGCGCTTTCCAGGCAAGGAAAGAACCGGTCAAATTCGGACCCCATCTGAAGAAGAGATTCGTTCTGCCGAAAACTTTCGGCGTCAGCAGGACTAGTTTCTAGGTATGACTATTCACGAGCGCCCATTTGGCCGTTGCCTAGAAGATTTTGTGATTGGCGATGTGTACCGCCATTGGCCAGGAAAAACTATTACTGAATATGACGATCATTTGTTTTGCATGATCACCATGAACCACCATCCGTTGCATACCAATGATTGGTTTGCTGGCAAGAGTGTTCAGGGTCGCAATGTGGTCGTTGGCAACTTGGTCTACTCCCTAGTGCTCGGCATGAGTGTGCCTGATGTCAGTGGAGCGGCAATCGCCAATCTTGAAGTGGAAACTTTGCAGCATAAGTTTCCGACCTTTCATGGGGACACGATTCACGCCGAAACTCGGGTACTTGATAAGCAAGAGAGCAAATCAAAGAATGATCGTGGCATCGTCACCGTTGAAACTAAAGGCTTTAATCAAGATGGCAAAGAAGTGTGTTACTTCCGTCGTCGGGTGATGGTTTGGAAGCGAGAGTTTGCTCCGAGTCGTGAGCGTCCGTACAACGGGGATGCCGCATGGGGCGAAGCCTGAAAGTTGCTTCTTCTGTGAGTGACCACATTGGTCTTCACGAATCGATATTTTCGTGGATCACTCCGCGACTGCGGCAGTTACCTTGGCGCGATACACGAGATCCTTGGCACGTCCTTGTCAGCGAAGTGATGCTGCAACAAACTGGGGTCAGTCGTGCCATGCCGAAGTGGCAGATATTTGTTGATGCATTTGCCACACCTGCCGATTGTGCTGGGGCACCCTTGGGTGATGTTCTGCGTCTCTGGCAGGGTCTCGGTTATCCGCGTCGGGCGCGAAATCTGCAAGCTGCCGCGCGAGTCATTGTGGAGCAACATAATGGTCTCACGCCAAGCACGCTTGATGAACTACTTGCTTTGCCAGGTGTCGGCCCATATACAGCACGCGCAGTTTTGGCATTTGCATTCGAAAGTGATGTGGCAGTCGTTGATACAAATATTGCGCGAGTGTTAGCACGATTCCACGGCAGAAAACTAAAACTTCGTGAAGCCCAACAACTGGCTGATCATTGGATTCCTGCAGGTGAATCTTGGTTATGGAATCAAGCACTCATGGATTTGGGTGCAACTGTTTGTAAACCGC
The DNA here is from genome assembly GCA_009694465.1 of Ilumatobacteraceae bacterium. Lineage (GTDB taxonomy): Bacteria > Actinomycetota > Acidimicrobiia > Acidimicrobiales > Ilumatobacteraceae > Casp-actino8. Next base: position 22,495 of record SHUW01000007.1, on the reverse strand, counting down.
AGCCACTATGTGAAGAGTGCCCCTTGGTAGATCGCTGCTCGTGGCGTGGAACTGGTGATGACCCAAGCGTTGGTTCGGCAGGAGTGAGTGTCGCTCAGGCTCGCTTTGAAGGTTCAGATCGTCAGGCTCGTGGTCGTCTCATCAAACAACTCGGAGAATGTGCAGTGCCCATTCACGCAGTGGCAGAGATTATGGATCGCCCACCTGCAATAGCAGAACGATTGGTAGCGAATCTCGTCGATGAAGGTTTGGTGATTCGTCAAAATGGCGAACTCTTATTGCCGTAATCAACTCTTTATTAGTTGCGCGTAATTGCGGCCACAATTTCTTCAAGGGCAGCATCGGCATAAGCCCGCATTTCGTCGTCGGTGCGATCTTGAATGGGGTGAGGTGTAAAGACTCTCGCCACATCGGGGAAACCCAAAGATCTTGACTGAGCATCGGCAGCCGAAATGAATTCAGAAGATGCCACAAATACGCCGGGAATACCCCGACGCTCTAGATCCACAATGTCGTGCACACTGCACGACGTACAACTGCCTCAATCGGCAAGGGCTTCGATAACCACTTGGCAGTTGATAGAAATTTCGTGGCGGAGGTCGACAGGTGCGGGCTTTGTGAAGGTCGGCTTTTTGTAACGCTTGACGTCGGCCCCCATCTCTGACAAACGTTCTTCAAGACGATCAATAAAAACATCGCCTCGCGCCTTGGAAATATCTAGCAATCCAACGGTGAGACCTTTGAGTGACGTTGGTCGGCCAACGCGCTCCATAGTTGAGGCTCGGCGTTCATTGGTTGGATCAAGAACGAACCTATGTGCTGATGTCGTCATGCTCGCACCTCTCTAGTGACTGGTTGGCTTCCGATATCTCCGTTGGCCCAGCCCCCAATGATGGCAGAAAAAAGACCCGCGCCTCCGCCAGCGTGCACAAGTAGAAGCCCGCCGGGCCTGAACTTTGGCAAAGTCATGCCGCTGAGGTGGGTGGGTACCCCTTCGGCGATCCCATTGGCACCTCGGATCAATTCTGATCCCGGAATCTGCAGGCGGGCATGGATTTCACTCAGTACGCGATCGCGGTCCCAGCCAGCATCGGCGTACACGCGGGCATGCTCTGGACCCATGACGACGATTGCGTCAAAAGCTAAAACCGATTTGGGATTGTGCAGGGTCCGTAGGCAGGCGGCAAAAGTATTTGTCAGACTCTCGGGGTCGCGTGCTAGTTGGTCAACAACACAACGCGGACCTTCGCCTGGGAAAACGGTGACTGCATCAGTGGTGCGTGATATGCCACGGCTCTCACTCAGCGTTGTCCATGGTGTACCAAGTTCATCCTCGGCGAAACAGAAGGAAAGTTTTCCAGGATTGCCATGAGTAGCACGATCAACTTCACCAGGACGTCCACCGCCGATATTGCGAATAATCAATTGCACGGCGCGACCAATTGTCAGGTTGGCGCGATTTCCTTGGCCGAAAACATTCATCCCGCTGTTCATTCCAATGGCGCGAGTCCCTGGGCCATTGCACACGATGACTGGACCAACGGGCATCGTTGTGGCAAGCACACCATGAATGTTGAAGGTGTCGTTACAGACGGCTTCAAGTGCGGCAATCACCCATGGCAAGTACTCGGGTTTGCACCCAGCCATGACAGCATTGATGGCAACTTTTTCAACGGTAATTTCCACGAGGTCTGGTGGAACGATGGCAACAACATCTGTCGGTTGACGAGTTGTTCCCGTGAGCATGCGCAAGACGCGTTGTTCGGTAGGTGGCACGACGGGAAGTCCATCAGTCCAACCACGATCGAACATTGCTTCAAACTCGTCCTCTGCGTCGGCCACCTCGACACGGCGTGCCGCAAGAGCACTCACCCCAAAGCGAACGCGTAGTTCGTCAACAAGATCGGGGTCAACACTCAATGAACCGCAACCGGGTCGAAAGTCTGGAAGTTCCACTCCTAGCGAACTGAGCCCAGTTATTTTGAGCCATTCGTCGCGCATCCAACCCACGGTTCGAGCAACTTCGATTCCGTTTTCAATACGCAAAACTGTCGGCACAGTTTCAATGTCGTAATGCCAACTCATAGACAGGTCTGCATCGTGAATGCGTGCAAGTGATTCAGGGAATGTTGGGTCATCCTGTACAAAGACCGTGACTGGAAGTGGCCCATTGATGAGTTCTTCAATGACCGGCACAACCATCACACAAGTGGCGCACTCGCGTTTGACAATGATGACGAGACCATCGGGCAGAGTAGGGCGGTTCACGATCTGCTACTCAGCAAGGAATGACAAAATAATGTCATTCACGTAATCTGGCCGCTCAAGGTGAGCAAAATGTCCAGCGTTGTCGATGATCTGCATCCGCGCGTTAGGTGTTAATTCAGCTGCAGCAAAATCGGCAACTTCTAGACCCATGCAACCGTCGGTGCGCCCGTGTATGTACAGCAGGGGTTGTGGTGGAATTGTTGAGGACATATCTTGCGCGGCTTGTAACGCCGGATCGTTGTAGCCAGCGCCTAGTGTGGCGCGATAGAAACCCAGTGCTGCGCCGAGGTTCGCTGGATCACGAAGACTTGGCTTAAGGAGAGATAACTCCTCGGTGGCGTCAAAACCTGGGGACCAGTCATCCCACAACATGTCGATATAGGCAAGGTCGTCGGCCGCGACGACGAAGTCCGAAAATGGGTGTTGAAAAAAGAACATGTACCAACTGCGCTTAATCTGTGCCAGGTTTGACAGGAAGGCCACTCCCACGGCGTTGCCAGGAGGCACAGCCATTGTCACGACCTTGGCGAAAGCATCCGGTCGGTAATTGGCGGCGATGTGTGTAATCACTGCACCCCAGTCGTGTCCGATAATCACCGAATCGGAGCCACCACCAAGTGCCTCCCGCAGAGCCAAGGCGTCCATGGCCGAGGCGGCGGTCTGAAAGCGACCATCACTCGGCACCTCCGTGGGCGCGTAACCGCGCAAGAACGGTGCCACGGCTCGATAGCCGGCGTCGGCCAATCTAGGCAGCAAATGGCGCCAGGTATGGGCTGAATCAGGGAATCCGTGCAGGCAAATAGCCAAAGGCCCAGTGTTATCAAGACCAGCCGCAAGGTAGGTGATGTCTAGATCGTTGACCCGAATTGAATGTTCCGAAATTGGGTCCATAGCGCCACGGTACTCGCCAGTGTTGACACCGCTCTACCTCAACTGCGACGAAGGTCACCTACTTTGGCCATTTCAATTACCCCCTGTTGTCACTTAGCGTTCAAGTCATCGGGGAAAATCAAAACATTGAGGTCACATTCTTTGGCGTGCGCGGATCCACGCCTTGCCATGATGATGACACGAGGCGTTATGGCGGCAACACATCTTGTGTTGGTTTGAGCGCGCCTGATCAAGCACCCTTGGTTTTTGATCTTGGAACAGGATTGCGTTATTGCGGAGAAAGAGTTCCAACGACGGGTCCCTTCCAGGGAAACTGTCTACTGACACACATGCACTGGGATCATGTACAGGGCCTTCCATTTTTTGTTCCGACATTGCGCGACGGAGCACAATTTAATATTTACGGACCGACCCAAGATGATGGTCGCACGGTGAGCGAAGTTTTTGAGTCGATCATCAAGCCTCCGATGTTTCCAGTGAGCGTCACTTCGTTACCTGGGAAATTTGACTTCCATGATGTGGATGACAGCGATTTTGTGATCGGTGATTTACAAATCAAGAGTCGTCTTGTACCACACGTCGGAAAAACTCTTGGCTTTCGCGTCACGCATCAGTCAACAAGTGTTACGTACATCTCTGATCATCAAATGCCTACAGATGGTTCAATGGGGATCACTGCTGGTGCGCGTGAACTTTGTCAAGATGCTGATCTACTGATTCACGATGCGCAGTACACGACAGAGGAGTTTGCTGGCAAGAGTGATTGGGGCCATTGCACGGTTGATTATGCGGTGTGGGTGGCAATTGAATGTGGTGTCAAAAAATTGGCGCTCTTTCACCATGACCCAACTCGTAGCGATACCGCAGTTGATGAGTTATTGGCAGCGGCTCGTCGTCGTGGCGAGAAGCACGGCGTTGAAGTATTTGCGGCTGCCGAAAATCAAGTCGTTTCGCTATCCACCAGTTCAACTAAGGGCTAGCGCACGGCGATGAGGGGATCGGCGACGATGTGACTCGTCGTCCCATTCGGTCCCACGGTATTTCCACCACGAATAGTCACTCGGCGCATGCGACGTTCCGCATCTCCAAAATCATCAATGGCGTAATGCATCGTCGCTCGGTTGTCCCACAGCACGACATCGCCATCGCGCCATTGATGGCGCATCACAAATTCTGGCTGAGTTGCATGCTCAAACAACAACTTCAAAAGGTTGGCGCTCTCAATTCGTGAGTATCCAACAATGTGGCTGGTGAAACCGGGATTGACGAACAGAGATCGGCGACCCGTGCTCGGGTGTACACGCACCACTGGGTGAATGACTGGTGGAACTCTGGCTGCGTCGTCGTACAACTTTTGCGCGTCGTCACGCGACATGGCCGAGTCAAATGGTTCGCCCCAATAGGCAAGCGGTGAAATCCGGTGTACCGCTTCAAGGCCGTCCACGAGATGACGAAGGCTCGGGCTGAGGCGTTCATATGCCGTGCGCATGTCAGCCCATAAGGTGTCGCCACCTGATTCGGGCAAAACATCGGCGACCAAAACCGAGCCAGCTGGCGGAGTGGCAACGAACGTGACATCGGTGTGCCATTGAGCGTTCTTGCCCCCTCGGGCAGCGTCAAGTTCAAGAATTTCTGGATACTGCGGGTGACCAGGGACCACAGGGTGGGCGGGTGTTGGCTCTCCGAGGGTACGGGCTAGCGCCACTTGCTCGCGGTGGTCCAAAAATTGGTCGCGTAACACGACAACGAGATTCTTCTCCAGGATGTCCAGTAATTGACCAGGGGCCATATCCGAGCGCACGTCACCAGTCGATAATTCAGCACCGAAGGAGCCAGTGATGGCTTTGATCTTCCAGGTATCGGCGAGGGCGGCAGGGGTCATTGTGGGCACCAGTATGAGGTCGATAACGATCCTACATCCGTTTAAATGATAATTGCCACAAATATGACAGGATTAGTCAGGTATTAGATACTATGTGGGCAATGAGCACGCAGATCAGCCCCATCCCCAACGAGATTGATGAGACCGATGCTGCAGCGACAGTCGCTTGGGCTCATCGCGAATTCGGCAATGGACTCGTGCTCACCGCCAGTTTCGAGGATCCAGTGCTGGTCCATTTGGTTGCCACCCACGCTCCAGGTGTGCCCATTGTGTTGCTTGATACTCAGTACCTCTTTGCTGAGACTCGTTGGTTAGTGGAAAACCTTCAGCAGCGTTTGAAGTTTCCGCTTGAGATCATTCGCCCACTTGATGATGTGCGTCCCGACGATCAGTGGCAATTTGACGTTGAAGGATGTTGTGCGCGCCGCAAAGTTGAGCCGCTGAACCGAGCGTTGCAGGGACGTAGTGGTTGGATTACCGGCATTCGCCGGGTTGATGGCCCGACACGTGCCGACACGCCAGTCGTTCAGTACGACGAAGTGCGTGGCCTCACAAAGATCAATCCTCTCGTGGCTTGGAGCGATGAAGATATTGAGTCTTACATCGTGAACAACGACCTCCCGCGCAACCCCCTTGTGGAACGCGGTTATCCGTCGATCGGATGCTGGCCATGCACGCGTCCAGTCGCCCTGGGTGAAGATAAGCGGGCTGGACGCTGGTCCGGCCAAAACAAAACCGAATGCGGATTACACGTAACGACGAAATTGACGACAACGTCTGAAGGACAGTCATGACAATGATCGATAGCGGAACACAAGCAACGCCTGCCGAAATCAAGCAGAGCGTGGCCGAACTCGAAGATGAAGCAATCACGATTATCCGTGAAGTCGCCGCTGAATGTCGCAATCCGGTTTTGTTGTTTTCGGGCGGAAAAGATTCGGCTGTTCTTTTGCATCTAGCCGCGAAAGCCTTTCGGCCAGGAAGTTTGCCTTTCCCAGTGATGCATGTCGACACTGGCCACAACTTTGAAGAAGTGATTACTTATCGCGACATGCTGGTTGAGCAATACGGAGTGAAGTTGATCGTGGCCAGCGTTCAGGAATCAATTGACTCGGGGCGCGCCGTAGAAGAAACGGGTCCACGCCCTAGTCGTAATCGTTTGCAATCGGTGACCTTGCTTGATGCCATTGCTGAGCACAAATTTGACGCAGCTTTTGGTGGAGGACGGCGCGACGAAGATAAAGCCCGTGCAAAAGAACGCATCTTGTCCTTTCGTGATCACTTCGGTCAATGGGAACCGCGTGCTCAACGTCCCGAGCCTTGGAACATGTTGAATGCCAAGATCCGCCCAGGCGAACACCTGCGTGCCTTCCCACTTTCCAACTGGACCGAACTTGATATTTGGCGTTATATCGGCATTGAAAATGTGGCATTGCCATCGATCTATTTCTCACACCGTCGCACGGTGGTCGAGCGCAATGGAATGTTGCTGAGCGTGGGTGGACCTGTCGTTCTCGAAGCAGGCGAAACGCCGTTTGAAGAAACAGTTCGCTATCGCACTGTTGGTGATGCAAGTTGCACAGGTGCAGTGCGCTCAACGGCCAGCAATGTTGATGAAGTTCTTGTTGAAGTGGCAGCCGCACGAATTACCGAACGTGGTGCTACTCGTGCCGATGACAACTTCTCCGATTCAGCCATGGAAGATCGCAAGCGCGAAGGATATTTCTGATGGTTTTGCGTATCGCTACCGCAGGCTCGGTTGACGACGGCAAATCGACATTGATTGGCCGTTTGTTGCACGACACAAAAACTGTTTTTGAAGATCAGTTGTCGGCCGTTGAAAAAGCAAGCACCCGTTATGGCGACGGATCGTTGAACCTGGCTTTGCTGACTGATGGTTTACGTGCCGAACGCGAACAAGGAATCACGATTGACGTGGCGTATCGCTATTTCGCGACGCCTAAGCGCACATTCGTTGTTGCTGACACTCCGGGTCATGCGCAGTACACGCGCAACATGGTGACTGGTGCTTCGGCATCAGATGTCGCAATCGTTTTGGTTGACGCTCGTAACGGATTGACCGAACAAACTCGCCGGCACCTGTTTGTTGCTTCACTACTCGGAGTGAAGCTCGTGATCTTGGCCGTGAATAAAATGGATCTCGTCGATTTTGATGAGGCTACATATCACCGCATCGTTGCTGAAGCGACTGCTCATGCCGACGCATTGCCAGCGCCAGTAGTTCTCAATCCGTTACCGATTTCGGCGCTACTAGGTGACAACGTTGTTGATGCTTCGACAAACATGCCGTGGTTTAAAGGTCTGCCACTACTCGACCTTTTAGAAACGATTGAAGTGCCAGGCGATCATAACGTCGGTGCTCGACTCGCGGTTCAGTGGGTCATTCGGCCGTACTCAACTGAACATCACGACTATCGCGGATTTGCGGGTCGGCTCACGGGTGGATCTTTGGCAATTGGTGACTTGATTCGTGTGCTGCCTGGTGGACAGCAATCAACGGTGATCGGAATTGATCGTGGTGGAGTTCCGCAAGACACTGCTCAACCTGGTGAGGCAATCAGCGTGCAATTGGCTGATGACATTGACATAGGGCGTGGTGATGTATTGGTCGCTGCCGTCGCAAGTGAGGCGCCGATTGTGACTGACCGAATCATTGCGGACATTTCGTGGATGGTTGACAAGCCACTTGAAACTGGGAGTCGCTGGATCATCAAGCATCAGACCCGAACAGCGAAAGCGTTCGTGAGTGCGATTGAGTTGCGCCACGATGTAGCAACAGCGACGCATAGTCCTGCCGAAAGTTTGGGTCTAAACGATTTGGGCCGTGTGCATCTCAATGTTTCAGTTCCGCTAGTGATAGATAATTATGACCGCCATCGTCCCGGTGGTGCGGCAGTTTTGATCGATGAAGCAACGGGCATGACCTGTGCAGCACTCATGATTCGAGACTCCGAGTGACTAAGAACCAATTCCCGATCAACCTCAATCTTGAAGGTCGGTCGTGCTTGGTCGTGGGCGCGGGAAGAATTGGTTTGCGAAAGACCGAACAACTATTGGCCGCGGGAGCGATTGTCACCGTGGTTGCACCAGAAGTCGTCAGTGAATTTGCTGGGCTTGCGGTCACGATTCATCAGCGCGCTTTTGAATTGGCAGACCTTGATCAACAGCGTCTGGTCATTACTGCAACGGGTAACCGAGATCTTGATCAAATGATCTACGACACCTGTGAAGAACGAGGTATCTGGATCAACTCGGCCGATGACCCTGAGCGTTGCGCCTTCACCTTGCCAGCAGTAGTGCGACGTGGCGACCTAATGGTCACGGTGTCAACTGGCGGCAACAGTCCGGCGCTCTCATCGTGGATGCGCCAAAAACTCGAAGCATTAGTCGGTCCAGAATTTGAAGAAGTTGTGAATGAGTTGGCGCAAGAGCGTGAACTCATTCATGCCGATGGTCGCAGCACCGAAGATATCAATTGGAAGCCCATCATCGAAAAGATTGTGGCGAGCCACAACATTCATATGTCATGCCCCCGTGAGTCGTTGCAGGGAACGGTGGTCAGCACATGACCGTCTATCTTGTAGGCGCCGGTCCTGGAGACCCCGAACTTTTAACAGTTCGGGCGGCGCGTCTGATCGCACAAGCTGACGTGATCGTGCATGATCGTTTGGCCGATCAGGCAATTCTTGATCTGGCACGCGTTGGAGTTGAGTTGATTGACGTTGGCAAGAAACCTGGCCGTCCGACTCCGCAAGAAATGATTAATACTTTGCTGGTGCATCTCGGTAGTCAAGGTTTGAATGTTGTTCGTCTCAAAGGCGGTGACCCGTATGTTTTCGGTCGCGGTGGGGAAGAAGCGCAAGCTTTGATTGACGCTGACATCGCATTTGATGTCGTGCCCGGAATTAGTTCAGCCATCGGCGTTCCTGCTGCCGCGGGGATTCCCGTGACACACCGTGGCGTCTCGGTTGGCTTCACGGTGGTGACTGGGCATCGCGAAAAAGGTGGAGCAACAGGTATCGATTGGGAGTCACTAGCCAAGGTAGGCGGGACCATCGTTGTACTCATGGGAGTATCAGAACGAGCGGTCATTGCTGAACGGTTGATGGCCGGAGGACTTGCCGCCGATACACCAGTGGCTGCGGTGCGCTACGGAACACGACCTGAGCAGAACACGTTGCGTACGACATTGGGGGAGTTGGCAGAGGCGCCGCTTGAATCTCCGAGCACGATCGTTATTGGTGCAGTGGCGGCTTTTGATTTCTCGCCAACTGCAGGCACATCGGTGTGGGCGCGGGGAGTCTGAGATGCGTCGCTCGATAGATGATCAGCCGATGACCCAGAGTGATGTCCCACCAGGTGATGAGGATGCCACGGCGGTCTCATGGGCAATCGCAATTTGTGATGATTATGACGATGCAACCCCGCGAGTTGTTCTGACAGTCGAAGAGGCGGGCCGTCAGGGGACAGGCCTAGTTGCTCATTTATCAAGTGATAGTGCTCGGCGTTTACGTGGAGCAATCCATGACGCGTTGCGCGAAGCAGGCGAAGAAGTCGGGCGTTAAAGACGCCTTATGTATTACCCACTTTGGAGATTGGAAAACTGATGGCAATTGCACCCGCACCACAACCCCGAGACTTAGATGCCGAGCAGATGCGCGATATTGAACGCTTTGAGATCGCTATTAGTCAATATCTAGGTGGTGAAATTGGAGAAGATGTCTTTCGTGTGATGCGTCTGAACAACGGTGTGTACGGACAGCGTCAAGGTGGCACCAACCAGATGGTTCGTATCAAGTTGCCCGCGGGAACGATTACTCCTGAACAAATGGAACTCATGGGCGTCTTAGCAACGGAGTTCTCCCGTGGATGGGGGCACATTACGACACGCCAGAACATCCAATTCCACTTTGTGCAGTTGGCTCGCATTCCTGATTTGTTGCGTCGTCTGGCGGCTGTCGGTTTGACTTCGCGTGAAGCTTGTGGAGATACCGTTCGCAACGTCATGGCCTGTCACTTGGCTGGTGCATGTCCGTACGAAAAACTTGATGTCACTCCATGGGCTGAAGCAGTTCATCGTCACTTCGTGCGCAACCCACTAGGTCAGCGTTTGCCGCGCAAATTTAAGGTCAACTTTTCGGGTTGCAGTACCGACTGTGGGCAAGCCATGTTCAACGACGTTGGTGTCGTTGGTGCGACTCGTCAGCGAGAAGATGGGACAACAGAGGTTGGTTTTCGGGTCTATGTTGCCGGCGGTTTAGGAGCCAATCCACACCCCGCTCAGTCCCTTGAAGATTTCACGAGCCGTGAAGATCTTTTGCCAACAATTGAATCCGTGTTGCGCTTATTTGAACAGACAGGAAATCGTGACAATAAGTTACGCGCCCGACTGAAGTGGGTCGTCGATCAAATCGGCATTGATGAAGTGCGTCGCCGAGTCATCAAAATCCGCCATACATTGCCCGCTTCGTCCACATGGCCTGGTGGCATTCCACCAGAAGTGATCGCCGCTGGCGATACGCCCGCTGGAATGGCCACTTCAGGTGAGGTGTCTGAGGTTGGTCAAGGCGTCAGTGTGACTCTTCGTTCGTCTGATCCCTTTGCTCGTTGGGAACAGGCCAGTGTGATCCGTGGTGCAGGCAAGGGCACGGTCTCTGCGGTTGCTTATGCCGCTCTTGGTGATATCACCGCTGCGCAATTTGCCTCACTTGCAAACATTCAACGAGCACTTGGAGCCGATGTCCGTTTATCAAATCGTCAGAATGTCGTTTTCCGCAATCTCCAAGAATCCCAGTTGCGCGAATTATTTGATCGGCTTGACGAAATCGGCATGGCGCGTCCTGGTGCTGAGTTGGCGCGTGACGTGGTCGCTTGCCCAGGCGCCGATACATGCAATATCGCCGTCACCCAGTCGCGCGGTTTAGCCAAGGCCATTGGTGAGCGCCTTGAAGAAGAGGGTTTGGCTGAAGTAGGCGGAGTGCGTATCAATATTTCGGGATGCACGAACAGTTGTGGCCAACACCATGCTTCAGACATTGGCTTATTCGGAGCTGAACGTCGTGCTCATGGTCGCTCCTTGCCGGGGTATCAGTTGCTGCTTGGTGGTCACGTCGGTGATGAGCAAATTCACTTTGGTGAGAAGGCTCTTCGGCTTCCGGCGAAGACAGCCCCAGAAGGAGTGGCACGAGTCGTGCGTCGCTTCGCAGAGGAGCGTAACGCTGGAGAACTCTTTGCGACATGGATGAACCGTGTTGGCGGCGCAAGCAAGATCGCTGACGGACTCCGTGACCTTGATGTCATTCCAACTCCCGAGGAGAACGAGGGTTACTTCACTGATTACGACGAAACGGGACCATTCGTTGCCGACGTCGCCGAATCAGAGTGCGCTACCTGAGGTCGGAACATCTAAGGTACAGGACATGACCGATTCGCAGATCGACCCGCGCCGCTATCGAGATGTACTGGGACATTTTCCGACTGGGGTCACGGTAGTCACTGGGCTGGACTCATCGGGCGCGCCTCATGGCATGACAATCGGTTCATTTTCTTCTGTTTCGTTGGATCCACCATTGGTCGGCTTCTTGCCGGGAATGCAGTCGCGTAGTTGGCCCGCAATCTCTGAGTCCGGAAAATTCTGCGTCAATATTTTGGCTGATGGTCAAGATGAACTGTGTTGGAAATTCGCCAAAGAACCTGCTGATGGTGAGACCAGCAAATTTTCTGGAGTGGAATGGAAGCCATCAGCAAATGGCTCACCGATTCTTGCTGGCGTGATTGGCTGGATTGATTGCACGATTGAAGTTGTGTACGAAGTTGGAGATCATTTTTTTGTCGTCGGTCGTGTTCAGGACCTCGCCCAAAATGATGATGTTGCTGCTGCGATGGTCTTCTTTCGAGGCAAAGTTGCGTCAGTCAAAACACCTACCGTTGAATAGTCTTTGATGATCGGCATCATTTCTTCGGTCATCGTCGGGGCCGTGTTCTGCGTGGCCGGTGCTTCAAAGATTGCCAGTGGTCAACGTTGGCCAATAGACGCTGTCGCCTTGGGTACGCCGGACGTACTTGTGCCCGTTGTTCCGTGGTTTGAAATTATCTTGGGTGCGTTATTGGTGGCGCACATCGCTTCCGCGATCACGGGGATGATTGCTCTCCTGCTTCTTGCAGTTTTTACTTTTTTAATTGTGCGTCAACTGCGGCTTGGTCATCGTCCTGTGTGCGCGTGTTTCGGTGCGTGGAGTTCGCGTCCATTGGGTCCTGAACATGTTGTGCGCAATGTTATTTTGATGGCCTTGGCGCTATTGACAGTTGTCCTGTAACGCATTGTTTTAGGTGAGAGTTGATAACAAGAAAGCGCTGACCCGCGCTTCTTCTCGCCAGCGTTCGTAACGTCCACTCGGGCCACCATGTCCAGCTCCCATTTCGGTGCGAAGAAGCAGAGGGGCATCATTCGTTCGCAGCGAACGGATCTTGGCTACCCACTTGGCTGGCTCATGGTACGCAACGCGCGGATCATTGAGTCCACCAGTGGCGAAAATGGCTGGGTAGGCGCGGGCAGTCACATTGTCGTATGGCGAATACTGCAACATGCATGTTGCATATGGCTCAATCCGTGGATCTCCCCACTCTTCCCATTCGGTGACGGTCAAAGGTATGGATGGATCACTCATTGTCGTCACCACATCCACGAAAGGAACTTCGGCGACAACTGCATTCCAAAGCTCTGGGCGAAAGTTGATACATGCTCCGACCATCAAACCGCCAGCGCTACCACCGCGCACACCGATATGTCCTGCTGCAGCCCAACCGGCGTCGATGACAGCGTCAGCGATTGCGTTGACATCATCGAAAGTATTGCGTTTGTTCTCAAGGCGACCATCGAGATACCAGTTCCGACCCATCTCACCACCACCGCGAGGATGGGCCAAGACCCATGTCCAGCCGCGATCTACGAGCGACAATCGAGCGACACTAAACCATGGTGGTATCGAGATCTCGTAACTTCCGTAGGCATAGACCACGGCAGGCGCAGTGCCGTTCGGTTGAGCATTTTTGAGACGCACGATGTCGTAAGGAACTTTCGTTCCGTCAAGCGAAGTGGCCCAGTGGCGCTGTGTCTCGTAATCACCGAGATCAATATTGGGTGTGGGTGAGCGCTTCAGCATATTGCGTTCACCGGTAGCAATGTTTTGTTCCCAGACAGTTGCTGGACTGACCATGCTTTCAGTTGAAAAACGTAGCCACTGTGTGTTCCACTCTGGATTACTATCAAGGTCCACGTCGTGCGGCATCTGTCCTAGATCAATGGGCATTGTTGAATAGTCGCGCAACACAATCTTTAGTTGTGGCTGAGCATTGACCCATTCATGAATCACTAGGTGTGTGGCGAAGCACTCAACGCGAGTGATGCGGTTGCCCACGACATGGGCGATCAATTCTGCCCAGGTACCAGGATCATTTTCTGGGGCTTGCATGATGCGAAAGTCAACGGCTTTGTCATTGGTCAATACAACAAAGCAATCACCCCAATGATCAAGGTGGTATTCGAGATTTTCGCTGCGCGGGCGAACAACCACTGGTTCATTAAGACAATTACTTGCAGATATCAAACGGCATTCACTTGATGTTTTGCTGTCAGCGTCAATCACGATCCATGCACCACTACGCGTCAGATCAACTCCGACATAGAAACGCTCATCTGTTTCTTCAAAGATCCGCACGTCGTCTGATGCTGGGGTGCCTACTTTGTGGCGCCAAACGCTACTTGGGCGTTCTTGTTCGTCGTAGGTGACATAGAAGAGATAGGCCGAGTCGGTACTCCACGCAGTGCCAGCCCACGATGTATCGGTGATTTCATCAGCAAGATCAAGGCCAGTGCGTAGATCACGAATGCGCATGGTGAAGTGCTCACTACCGTCGGTATCGACAGCCCAAGCCAACAGATGTGCGTCAGGGCTGATGTCAAAGGAACCTAATGAAAAGTATTCATGTCCATGGGCTAGAGCATTCTCATCAAGAATGATGTTTGCAGTTGCGGCATCACGTGAGAGACCGCGACAATGAATGGCGTACTGTGAACCTTCTTCGGTGCGCGTGGTGTACCACCAACCATCTTTGAGAGTCGGCACGCTGGCATCGGTTTCTTGAACTCGTGATTTGATTTCGTTGAAAAGAACTTCAACTAATTCGGCATGTGGGGCGAACCACGCTTCGCAGTGTTCGTTCTCTTGCGTGAGGTAGGTAATCGTCTCCGGGTCTTCGCGATTACTCATCCAGTAATAGGGATCGTTTGTCGGTCCGGTGGGGCGGGGGAGGATGTGGGGCACTTGTTTGGCGACGGGGCCGCGGGAGTCAGAAGGCACGGTGTGAGGGTACGCCCGATCAGACCCTTCGAGCGTGTCGCCGTTATCCTGAATTGCGATGAGGGTGTGGATCGATCAAGATTTGTGTACTGGGGACGGACTCTGCCTTGACCATTGTCCCGACGTCTTTGTGCAGCTTGAAGATGGGATCGCCTATGTTGCCGAATTGGGCTCGCCGCTCAATGATCCAGGTGGGTCAGGAAGCCTGGCTTGGGTCCCTTTGAAGAGTTACCAGGCAGTCGTGCACGCCGCCGAGGCCTGCCCGGGCGAATGTATTTTTATTGAAATGCCTGCTCAAAGCGTTGGCGAGTTGTCGCTCAGTCTCTAAAGGGTGTGACTTTTGGGGCAATTCTTTTGTCCCCACGACAGTCCAAACCTTGCATTAATTGTTACTATGACCGTAGTGTTAATTCCACTAGTTGGGTTTGTCGTTTGACAGGCCCTCCCAGCGTTTGGAGCCCGCAAGATGACCTCATTTGATCTCGACCTCAGCAAATACTCCCTCGGTTGGAGCGATGACGTGGAATACGCGTTCAAACCCGAAAAAGGTTTGAGTAAGCCAGTCGTCGACCAGATCTCATGGTGGAAGGGCGAGCCCAAGTGGATGACCGATTTCCGTGAGCGGAGCCTGCGCTTGTTCGAGAAGAAGCCAATGTCACCATGGTTTTCCAAGAACATGCCAGACATTGATTTTCAAGACATCTTTTATTACCTCCGTCCTGCGACCGCACAAGTTGATGAGTGGGACGATCTCCCCGAGCAGATGAAAGCAACCTACGAAAAGTTGGGCATCCCAGAAGCCGAGCGTAAGTACTTGGCTGGTGTCACTGCGCAATACGAATCAGAAGTTGTCTTCCACCGCAACCGCGAAGATCTTGAAGCATTGGGCATTTTGTTTTGTGACATGGACACTGCGTTGCGCGAGTATCCCGAACTCATCAAGCAGTACTTCGGCACTATTATTCCTCCAGGGGACAATAAGTTTTCTGCTTTGAACAGTGCCGTGTGGTCGGGCGGATCGTTCATCTATGTTCCGCCAGGCGTTGAATGCGATATGCCACTGCAGGCATACTTCCGTATTAACGCTGAAAACGCGGGACAGTTTGAGCGGACGCTGATCATTGCCGATGAAGGTTCCAAGGTTCATTACATTGAAGGCTGTTCGGCACCGGTGTACACCAGCGATTCGCTGCACTCGGCCGTTGTTGAAATCATCGTTAAGCCCAGCGCTCACGTGACCTACACGACGATTCAGAACTGGTCACCCAACGTGTACAACTTGGTCACCAAGCGTGCTCGTGTTGAAGCAGAAGGCCACATGGAATGGATCGACGGCAACATCGGTTCAAAGCTCACCATGAAGTACCCAAGTGTGTACTTGGTTGGACCCAAGGCAACAGGCGAAGTGCTGAGCGTGGCTTATGCGGGCGCAGGCCAGCATCAAGACGCTGGGGCCAAGATGGTGCACGCTGCACCTGAAACCACATCAAAAATTGTCTCCAAGTCGATTAGTAAAGACGGTGGCATCACTGCTTACCGTGGACTCGTGCGCGTTGATGAAGGCGCCTACGGCTGCAAGAGCCACGTGCAGTGTGATGCCTTGATTCTTGACGATCAAAGCGAAAGTCGCACTTTCCCGTATATGGAAGTCGGCGAGAAAGATGCACAGATTGGCCACGAAGCAACCGTGTCCAAGATCGCCGATGAGCAACTGTTCTATTTGCAGAGTCGTGGTCTTTCACAAGAACAGGCAATGGGCATGATCGTGAACGGTTTCATTGAGCCCGTGACACGTACCTTGCCGATGGAATATGCCGTTGAGTGGAGTCGTTTGATTGAACTCCAAATGGAAGGTTCAGTCGGCTAATTCGCATCTAGTGTGGGGTGATGCCCATGCGCCAAGAATGCAAAAACTTCGAAAGCCGTACTTATGCCAACGGCGACACGGTTCGCAAGTGCAATCTTGATTTAGCTCCTGACGCTCCTTGGCGTTGTCCTGAAAACTGCAGTGCTTATGCTCGCCGTCCTGATGCCGGCTGGGCTTACGGATCTCTCATACCACCGCGTAATACGCCCGAACCACCAGGTCTTGATGATGGATCAGCGGCGGCGGTGCTCGACGAGGCCGAAGAGATCCTCAACGCCATTGGAGCCGAGGTGCTCGCTGAGGTCCAAGCCGAACGAGAACGTGGTCGGGGAATCAAGCGATTCTTTCGACGTCGTCCAAAGGACTGAACTTGTAGGGTGAATTTCTCCTACGGCGGTAGTAATATTTACCCGTGCCCGTTCTTACCCCCGATGCGGCGCTCAGTCTTGGTGCCACCTGGTCTCAGGTTCGCCAATCCGCTCACGAGCGGGCAACTGCAGCGTCATTCCCCACCACTGACGAAGAGATTTGGCGTTATAGCCGCATTGGCGAACTAGATCTTGCAACCTTTACCGTGGCCGAAACGCCGACGAGCATCACTGGGCTTTCCGACGCGGTGACCGTCACTCAGGTATCGGCCTCAGCAGTTGCTCTTGATCCCGCTTTGACCGACCTCTTTAGTGAGACAACAAGTAGCGACTTGTTTAACAGTTTAAATCTGGCGCACATGGATGTGATCGTGATCTCAGTGGCGCGCGGTGTCGTGGCGAGCGAACCGATCATTGTCACTCATACTTTAAATGGCGAAGGAAATATTTATTTTCCTCGTCTCGTGATTGACGCAGCCGAAAATAGCGAGGTCACTGTTGTCGAGCGTTTCATCTCTAACGACGGCGTCCGTTCGCTGGTAGTCCCGGTCCTTGATGCTCGTGCAGCGCAATCTGCTCGAGTGCGATATTTGGCGATCAATGAACTTGGTGACAAGGCATGGCAGATTGGTGAGCATCACAGTCAAGGTCATCGCGATTCCGACACTTTGCTGGCCACTGTTGCCCTGGGTGGAGATTACGCGCGAGTGAGTACTGCGGCTCGTTTACTCGGCCAAGGTAGTAATACTCGTCAGGTAGCCTTGTACTTTGCCGGTGGAACTCAAATGCACGATTTTCGTACTTTGCAAGAGCATGCCGCGCCACGCACAACGAGCGATCTGTTGTTCAAGGGTGCGGTGCAGGACACTGCGAAAAGTGTGTACACCGGCCTCATCAAGATTCACAACAATGCCAAAGGTTCTGTCGCCTATCAGACCAATCGTAACCTGACTTTGTCACATGGTGCTTGGGCCGAAAGCGTTCCCAACCTTGAAATCGAAACCAATGATGTGAAGTGCAGTCATGCATCAACAGTTGGCCCGATTGACGAAGATCAGTTGTTCTATCTCGAGAGTCGGGGTGTCAACCCCGATGTTGCGCAACGGCTTGTAGTGCTTGGTTTCTTTGATGAAGTACTTGCTCAACTGCCAGTGGGTAATTTGGCCACATCGTTGCGCCAACAGGTTGCCAACAAACTCTCGATTGGAGTCGGCGCGTGAGTATCGTCTGTCGCCTTGATGAAATTGAATCCGGTACTGCTAAGAAAGTCTCCGTAGATGGCGTTGCCGTTGCCTTAGTGCGAATTGGCGATGATGTGTACGCCATCGGAGATGTGTGCAGCCATGCCAACGTTTCTCTCAGTGATGGTGGTGAAGTGTGGTGCGCCGAGAAGCAACTCGAATGCCCTAAGCACGGAAGCGCATTTAGTTTGACAACGGGACTACCAAACACGTTCCCTGCTACACAGCCCGTACCCGTTTTTCCAGCCAGCGTTATCAATGGCGATGTACATGTTTCAGCAAAAGGATCAGCGTCATGAGCACACTTGAAATACGTGATCTTCACGCATCAGTGGGTAATAAAAAGATTCTCCATGGTGTCAACCTAAAAATTTCATCAGGCGAAGTGCACGCGGTGATGGGCCCGAATGGTGCTGGTAAGAGCACTTTGTCGGCAGTCGTGTTGGGTCGCAAGGGCTACAGCATTAGTTCTGGATCAGTACTACTTGATGGTGTTGAAATGTTGGGATTACCGACATGGCAACGTGCAGTTGCTGGGTTGCACTTGGTGCTGCAGTACCCGACTGAAGTTCCAGGCGTAATGTTGAACGATGTTTTGTCAGAGGCTTTGAAAGGCCGCGGTCGCGACGGAGACATCGCTCGCCTTGATACTTTGCTCAAGACCGAGGCTGCTCGCATTCACTTTGACGAGAAGTTCTTAGAACGTCCGCTTAACGTTGATTTATCAGGCGGCGAGAAAAAGCGTAACGAGACACTGCAATTGTCAATCCTCAAACCATTATTCGTGATTTTGGATGAACTGGACTCTGGTCTCGATGTTGATGCATTGCGTGATTGCGCCCGCCGGGTCATGGATGCCACCGAACAGGATGGGCTCGGTGCTCTAGTGATCACTCACTACAGTCGTGTACTGGCTGAACTTCGCCCGAGCAAGATTCATATTTTGGTGAAGGGACGCATTGTTGAAACTGGCGGCCCTGAACTCGCAGACGTTCTTGAGCGAGATGGCTACGCTGCTTTCACCCCCGAAGAAACTGTTGAAGAAGCGTCGACGAGCGATCCGATGGGATTAAATTTATTTCCATGAATCTCAGCGCTTGGCATGAAGATGGTCAAGGTTTGCATCGTGATTTTGAATTCGCCGATTTTGTTGAGGCCTGGACTTTCATGAACCAAGTGGCAGTTTTGGCAGAAACGATGGATCACCATCCCGACTGGAGCAATAGTTACAACACGGTGCATATCACTTTGATCAGCCACGATAAAGGTGTTGTGACTGAGCGTGATCGAGGTTTGGCTGAGGCAATTGATCAGTTATTGGCATCGGGTACTCTTTGATTTATGAGTGAAGCACTGCATCCCAACGTCGTTCGCGTGGTCGAGGCTGCTCGTGCCCTGGGGCTTGAGATTGTTCCACGGCGTTTCCCCGATGGCACCAAGACTGCGGCCGATGCAGCAGCAGCCATCGGCGTTGAGCTCGGGCAGATTGTGAAGAGCCTGATTTTTGCTGTCGATGGCGAAGTGGTCTTGGCGTATGTCAGCGGGGTGAACCAACTTGACGAAAAGAAGTTGGCCTTGGCTGCTGGGGGATTGAAGTGCACTCGGGTCGATGCTGATGTCGTGCGCCAAGCCACAGGATTTCCGATTGGTGGCGTGCCTCCCTTTGGTCACAGCACACAACTGCGTGTGTTTGTTGATCCGGACTTGTTGCAGTACGACGAGGTGTGGGCTGCTGCGGGAACGTGGAACGACAACTTCGGTGCAGCACCTGCTGACATCGTGCGTGTTGCTGGTGGCGTGGTCACTGACCTCAAGCGCGCCTAGGCGACGCGTTTCTTCAGACCTAATCAAATAGATTTGAAACATGGCTCGTCCGACTGAAGAGATTCACACACGTCTTCAACAGAATCTCATTGAGTCGCGTCAAGCGCGCAAGTCAAAGGACTTCGACCGTTGTTGGACACTGCTAGAAGATGCACATGTTCTCAGTCAGCCGTGGGCACTGTTGCATGTGAGGGTGCATGGGTCCATGTTTGTCACTGCAATGCTGCAACGAGATGTGCGTGAAGTTCGGGGTCAGTTATCGAGGATTGCTGTGGCAGGTCCTGGTTCGTTATCGGGTCGCTATCCAACGGGGAACACAGGGCGTGCTCGTGTTCCGGCCACTCAGCCAATGCCGATTACTGGAGAACTTGCAGAGGTACTCCAACGAGCAGGGCAGCGAATCGACTGATCTAGATGTTCGTCAAGGGTTGCTTAAACCAATGGTGGCGTGCCTCCCTTTGGTCACAGCACTCAACTACGTGTGTTCGTGGATCCAGACTTATTGCAGTACGACGAAGTGTGGGCTGCAGCGGGAACATGGAATGACAACTTTGGCGCATCGCCGACAGACATCGTTCGTGTCGCTGGTGGAGTAGTCACCGACCTGAAGCGCCTTTAGACCATAATCTGTCTCTATGTCTGTAAATCTTCGCAACGCGACAATTGAAGATGTCCCAGTTTTGGAGAAGTGGGATGAAGACGAAGAGGCCACGTCATGGGGTGGTGACGACGACAATTATGACTGGGACTATGAACTACCACGCAGTGTTAACTGGCGTGAGTTTCTGATAGCAGAGGTTGATTCTGTTCCAATCGGAATGGTTGTAATCATTGATGCACTTCAGGAGGAGAGCCACTATTGGGGTGACAACGCTCCGCAGAATTCGTGGGCGATAGATATCTGGATTGGGGAGCCTATGTATCGATCAAAGGGTCATGGAACCAAAATGATGGAAGAGGCATTCAAACTCTGTTTTGTCAAACACGGTGCCAGTTCAATAGTGATTGATCCGCTGCAATCAAATCAACGTGCCATTGCGTTTTACAGACGGCTCGGTTTCGAAGAAGTGGGACCCCGACGGTTCGGTGATGATGATTGCTTGGTGATGTCAATCGGACGAGCAGAATTCGAAACGTTCGGAAGAGAATAGGTTGCCTAAACCAATGGTGGCGTGCCTCCCTTTGGTCACAGCACTCAACTACGTGTGTTCGTGGATCCAGACTTGTTGCAGTACGACGAAGTGTGGGCTGCTGCGGGAACGTGGAATGACAACTTCGGTGCGAATCCGAATGACATCGTGCGTGTTGCTGGTGGCGTGGTTACCGACCTGAAGCGCATTTAACTGCTCATCCTGCGTACTTGGCAGGTTGTTGTACGGATTACGATTCGGTGATGTCAAAGACCGTTGTCTATCAGGCCAAGCGCATCATCACAATGAACGACGATTGCCCGTCGGCGCAGGCAGTAGCTATTCGAGACGGTCAGTTTCTCGCCGTCGGATCACTTGAAGAAGTTCTGGCCACAGTTGGCTCCGATCATGAAGTGTCACATGTGTTCGCTGATCGTGTTCTTGTTCCGGGACTCATTGATCAACACCTGCACCCGATGCTTGGGGCGACCACGTTGACAACCGAAGTCATCGCACCAGAAGACTGGGTTCTGCCACACCGAACATTTGTGGCGTGTTCAAATGAAACCGATTACAGCGATCGTCTACTCGCTGCGCACCAATCTTTAGCAGAAGGCGAGTGGCTCTTTTCATGGGGATGGCACGAGTTGTGGCATGGTCCGCTCAGTCGCGAACGCCTTGACATGTTGGTTGGAGATCGCCCGACTGCAATATGGCAACGATCCTGTCATGAATGGATTCTCAATTCGGCGGCTCTCGACGCAATTGGGCTGACCCGCGAGTTGACCCAGGGCTTTGGACTCGCCAGCGAGCAACTCGATTGGGCGCGCGGGCATTTTTATGAAAACGGATTCATGATTGTTCTCGCCAAGTATCTTCTGCCGCATTTCATGACCCGCGAGCGATTTCATCTCGGATTGAAACAATTAGTTGAGTATCTGCATATGAACGGCGTAACAGCGATCAACGAACCTGGTATTTGGTGGACAAGTGAGCCATGGGATCTCTATCAAGAAATTCTCGGCCATGAGGATGTGCCGTTCGAAAGTACTTTCATGGTTGAGGCACGCACCCAACCATTACGGCAATTATCACCCGAGCAGTTCGTGGCTGATGCTCGCAGCCAGGTCGAATTTGGAAAAGGAACCAAGGTCAGAGTGATCGACCGTCATGTCAAACTTTTTGCCGATGGTGCAATCATTTCACAATTGATGCAGATGAAAGATCCGTATCTTGACCACGAGGGCAAACCAGATGCTGACCATCACGGCCAATGGATGATGGAGCCCGATCAACTAAAACTCGTTTTCGACACGTATTGGGATGCCGAATGGCAGATACATATTCATGTCAATGGAGACCTTGGTCTTGAAGTTCTTCTTAATATCATTGAGGAAGCACAACGCCGTCAGCCAAGAAATGATCACCGGACAGTCATCGTGCACTTCGCAAACTCAACAGAAGACCAAGTGGAGAGAATTGCGAGCCTTGGCGCAATCGTGTCTGCGAATCCGTACTATCCCGTTGGATTTGCCGACAAATACAGTGCATGGGGTCTCGGCCCAGAGCGGGCTGATGCGATGGTGCGTTCTGCATCTGTACTTCGACGAGGTATTCCACTTTCGTTTCATTCTGATCTCCCGA
>SHUW01000079.1 GCA_009694465.1 Ilumatobacteraceae bacterium | reverse complement strand
GCCACCACCGCAAAACGAAGTTGAAGAACAAGGGTTTGCAGATGATGTCAAAGCAGGTGGCTACACCGGACAAGTCCTGGTAGGTCGCGACCTCATGTCGGTCACGTTCTAACGAGCCGTTATTCGATGCGCAAGCCGGAGATTGCACGAGCAATCACCAGCTGCTGAATTTCCGAGGTGCCCTCGAAGATCGAGTGACTCTGCCAATCAAGGAATCAAGATTCGCCACAAGATGGTGTTGTGGGTTTTTAGGTTTGAGCCCCAAATGAGTTCGGCTGAGTCATCCCACTTGATGGTGTCATATCCGTCTTTCGCTCCGACTTCCTGCGGTGTGTAGGTCAATGCACCCACCCATGACGAATCGTCAAAGTTCTGTGTTGCCCAGTCCTTTGGCTCCTCGAGATTTTCAAATAGGCAGTCAGTGTTCGGATCGGACGACTTTTCGCAGGCGACATTAAGTGGTGCAGTCTGAATGACAAAACCCCGCCAGTTTTTGCTCGTTGTGGCGACAACCACGCCGGTTGAGAGATCAGTGAACTGAGCAATGAAGCCTCCATCACCCATCTGTTGATTACCTTCGCCAATATATTCAAGACCGCTATCTGTTTCTTTGAAATCCTTAGTGACCATAGCAATCGTCAGAGGATACGTGGCTTCAAATGTCAATGACTCAGAATTAAATGATCGCTCAGTCGTGATAGGTACCGAATCCTCTCCAACTAGTTGTCCATTAACGTAGAGAGAGAACCAGTTATCTGCCCACACTTCCGCCCTAAAAGTTGATGACGCTGTGGGAGCTACCGAGGTTGAAATCAAAGTGTCATCAGTGGACGGCGTTGAAATCATAGTTTCATCAGTCGATTGTTGTGCATCAGAGCCGCACGCAACAATGTTCAGAATTGCGAGCAACAAAATTGATGAACGTATAAATCTCATGATTGAAAGGCTAACTCTTTTTTCAATTATTCGATGCGCAAGCCAGAGATTGCACGAGCAATCACCAACTGCTGAATCTCTGAGGTGCCCTCAAAGATGGTGTGAATCTTGGCGTCACGGTGCATGCGCTCCACGTGATATTCACGGGTGTAGCCATAGCCACCAAGAATCTGAATTGCTTCCTCGGTCACGCGCACTGCGGTCTCTGATGCGTAGTACTTGCTCATCGAACCTTCGGCGTTCTTGAAGCCTCCATTACGACCCATCCATGCAGCACGCCAAATCAACAAACGAGCCGCATCAATTTGCGTAGCCATATTGGCCAACTTGAAGGCGATGGCCTGATTCATAATGATCGGCTTACCGAAAGCAACACGCTCTTTCGCGTAATCGAGCGCAATTTCGTAGGCGCCGCGGGCAACGCCAAGCGCTTGGGCTCCTACTGCAGGGCGAGTTGCTTCAAATGTCTTCATCGCAGGCTGCGCTCCAGCTGAATGGCCACCTTCGCGAGCACGGGCAAGTTTGGCGTCGAGCTTTTCTTTTCCGCCCAACAAGCAACGGCCAGGTACGCGCACATCATCAAATACAACTTCAGCAGTGTGCGAAGCCTTGATTCCGTGCTTCTGATACTTTTGACCTTGCGACAAACCCTTAGTGCCGGGCGGAACAATAAATGATGCCTGACCACGACCCTTGAGTTCTGGGTCAACTGCTGCAACGACGACGTGCACATCGGCGATACCACCGTTGGTAATCCAAGCCTTGGTTCCGTTGATCACCCATTCATCATTAGCTTCGTCGTATATCGCGCGAGTACGCAACGAGGAAACATCAGATCCCGCATCGGGTTCACTGACACAGAACGCGCCCAACTTCACATCATCGGCGGTGCCGTAACACTGAGGCACCCATTCGATGGTCTGTTCTGGAGTTCCGTTACCACTGATACCTGCTGCGGCCAGACCCGATCCCATAATTGCCATACCAATACCAGCGTCACCCCAGAAGATTTCTTCAATGGCAACTGGCAGGGTGAGACCACTTGGATCACCCATGGCATTCATCATGAATTCAATGCCGTACAAACCAATCTTGGCTGCTTCTTGTACGACAGGCCACGGGAACTCTTCGCGGTCGTCCCACTCCTGAGCGTGCGGGCGGATGTGCTCAACGGCGAACTGATGAATCCAGTCCTTGATTTGCAGTTGATCGTCATTGAGGTGCATTGAAAATTCGGCCATGAGGCGATGTTACTCACTGGTAACCGAATTCGCCACATCGTTGTCGGAGGTTTTAGCAAGCACTCAGAACCTGCTCGGACCGCAATTTAAGACGCTCGGCTGCCACCCCGGCTGGTGCGGCGTTTGTTATCCAAAAAGTCCACAAGCACATAGTCACCGAGGTTGTCGCTATTAGTCATAAACGCTCGACCACCATTCATCGCGGTCATTTGCTCAACAAAGCGCTGCAGATATTGATCGGGATCGAGCATGAAGGTGTTGATGCGAATGTTGTCCTTCGTGCAACGCATGGCTTCGCGCAAGGTCGCCTCAACAGTCATCTGCTGAGCCTCGTAACCATCAAAGTATGTAAACCATGGGTCGCCTTGAGGGGTGATGTGAGCCGTCGGTTCACCATCGGTGATCATGATGATCTGCTTATTGCCAGTCTGACGACTGAGCATTTTGCGAGCCTGACCGAGGGCGTGATGCATGTTGGTGCCTTGCATGCCCGTCAATGATGCTTCAACTAATTCATCGGCCTTGATTTCCCATGCCACATGACCAAACATCAGGACGCCTAAATAGTCGCGGGGATACTGCGAGGACATCAATGACTGCAATGCCACCGCAACTTTTTTGGCTGGGCCCCAACGACCATCGCGCACCATTGAATACGAGGCGTCAAGCATCAAAACAGTTGATGAACGAGTCAGATGCTCAGTCTGCTCAATCTCAAAATCTTCTGGCGACAACTTGACCGGCGTCCCCTGCCCGCCACGACGTAATGCATTTCGAATGGTTCGCTGCAAATCAAGATTGAAAGGATCGCCGTATTCGTATTGCTTAGTCTCATAGGTGCGCTCGTGACCTTGACCGAAACGGTTCTGTTGGTGCTGGCCTTGCTTATCCTTGGAAAGATTTGAGAATAAATCGCGCAACGATTTCGAACCAATCTTGCGCATACCCTTCGGAGTCACTTCGAGGCGACCCTCTTTTTGATGAATGAGGCCCTCTCTTTCTAATTCCTTGACCAACTTGGCCAATTTCTCCATTGATCGTGCGACATCGTCACCCATCAATTCGCGTACACGATCCATATCGGCTTCAGCCAACTGTTGGGGAGACGCTGGATTATTCATCAACTGCTCAAGGCGATCAAGTTCAGCAAGATCTTTCATTGCTTGCATCGCCTGATCAAAACCCATCGGATCTTGACCTTGCATTTCGTATCCCTCACCCTGACCAAGACCTGGGAACATCTGCATCATGTTTTGCGAGAGTTGATTCATCTCATCCTGCATGTCCGAATCCTGCATCAGCATTTGCGATAACTCTTGTAGTTGCGCACGCTGCTCGGGCGACATCGAGTTCAGCATGTCTTGCGCTGCTTGCATCTGCTTAGCAATCTGTTCCATGAGTTCATCAAAAGTCTGTGGATTCTCCGGGAAGAACTCACCGTGCTGTTGCATGAACTCGTCAAACTTCTCGTCTTCACCATTGTTATGACGCTCAATCATTTCGTTCAGCGCCTTCATCATTTCTTTCATGCGCTGCATGTCCTCGGGCGAGGTATTCTTCATCGCCGAGGAAACCTTTTCAAAGTTCTGTTGCATCAACTGATCGCGCAGCTTGTCCATCAGTTCTTCAAAACGTTGCTGGGCTTCAGCAGACTCAAAGTCGTACGACTGCAATTCGCGCACCTTGCCTGCGAGGTCATCGGGCAACATATCCATACGGAAGTTGCGATCCATGGCGGCATTACGAGCATTTTCAGCCCGCCGCTCATCGCCGCTTTTCTCGGCGTCCATGACCGACTGCTCAACGGCGTGACGTTCCTCATCAATGATGTCGTTTAGGGCATCGGCAATCTCCTGGAAGACCCCGTTCGGGTCGCCCTTATCCAAGAGTTCTTGGCGGGCCTCACGCAATTTCTGACGCATCTCGCGCAGACCCTGCATCCGCTCACCATTTGGGTCTGTGGCCCCACGCTCCATCAGGCGACGTAAAGCCCCCCGTAGATCGCCATTTTGCAATAGATCATCAGACATTTCGTCAAATAAGTCGCTGGCTTCTAGATCAAAACCTGTTTGAGTGCCATCCCAGCGGGAGTAGGTGTAGCGACCTGTCATACCCCAACGCTAGTCCCCAAAACCCGACCGTGACCCGTTGAGCCAAGCAGGTAGTCTGAGGGCAATCATGAAAGTTGAGCGCACCTTCGTTTTTGTTGACCTCTCGGGGTTCACCAAGTACACCTCCGACAACGGCGACTCTGCCGCGGGCAACATTTTGACGAAATTTCGAGCAGAAGTGCGCGATGTGGCTGCTTCTTGGGGCATCCGAGTCGACAAATGGCTGGGTGATGGCTGCATGATCGTGGCTGTTGAGCAGGACATGGCGATCGGGTTTTCTCTTGACATGCAGAAACGTTGCGAAGATGTCTGCCAACCACTCACCGTTCGCGTGGGTCTGGCGACCGGCGAGGTTTTGATGTTTCAGGGCGAGGATTACATCGGCACTTCGGTGAACTTGGCCTCACGTTTGTGCGACGTCGCCGAACACAACGAAGTACTCATGTCTCGCGCCGATCTGCGCCGTCTCCCTAAGGGCGTCTCAGAAAATAATCACGACAACGTAACCTTGCGAGGCTTAGGCGAAGTGGAAGTTGTTGCTCTCACTTCTCAAACGACACTCAGCGGCATCAATGACACAGGCGAACTGTGGACGCGTTCCCCGTTCGTCACCTGATTTACTTTTCAGTGCCCCGATGAGCAATCCAATGAAGGGCGTCTATTTGCCCGCCGAGATCGCATTGCAGGCCGATGGTCATGGTGCTTTTCATCTCAACTTTGACGAGATGCTTGAACAGTACGCAGCCGAAGGTGTCACCCAACTTCGATTGGGCTTCGACTGGGGGCGCTTGCAGCCTCGCGCAGGCGGATTCAGTCACGAATGGGCCGAGTGGTATGGCGATGTGATCAGTGCCGCCAAAAAACACGGCATTGGCGTTTGGGCCTCACTGTTAGAGAGCGAATTACCACATTGGTTTGATGATGAGCGCGGTTTCAGCGACCCGAAATCAGCTGGCAAATATTGGCCTCGCTTCGTAGAACTGATGGGCGATTCATTTGGTGATCGTGTAGCTGGATGGTTCCCCATCAATGACCCGATTGGGTTTGCAGCGCGCAAAGAGACCGATGATGGTCAACGTCACGGCGAGATGGTCGACACCATGGTTGTGGCTTGGCGCGATGCGTGGCGCATTCTGCGCGGTGGACCTCCCATCGCTGGGTCATTCGGCGTGCGGATGGTCAGACCGACTGACGATTCCCCCGAAGCATCGGAGCGCGCTCAACGCGAGGACCATTTACGCTGGAAAACATTCTTGCGCGGACTTCGCGACGGAAGTGTTGTCATCCCTGGTCGTGCTGACCGCGAATTGGATGACCTTGCTGGTGCCATTGACCTCGTCGGGATCATGTTCAGGTCTGATCTGGCAACTGATCAGTCAATCACCGACGAGTCATTGCGTCGTTGGCAAGAACGAGCCACGATGCTCATCCACCGAGTACGAGATGAAGCTCCTCACCAGCCCATTGTGCTTTCATATCGCTCTGCACGACGCGGAAAACGTGAAACGCAAAGTGATGCTGCGGTTATGACCGAGGCTTTCATGCACGCCGTTGACGATTGTTGCGATGATGGATTTGATATTCACTCGCTGTACACCGAACCCACGGGCGGGTTCACTCAAACTCGCTAAAGACTCAGCGTTTAACAACGATCGTGCCCGCAGCAGAGTCGTGCAATCCTTGACGCAATGGGTGAAAAAGCGCTCGTAAATAAACGACTAATGCCAAACCAGGACCAATCGCCGGAACAAGTTGTACTGCCGTTGGTATCAACGCACGCACAGCGGCATAACTCAAAGACACCGGACCTCCATCAACGCGGTTGACGACTTTCAAGCCAACCACACGTTTGCCCACAGTTGCGCCCCAGACGGCGATACCAGCGATGTTGTACATCAAGGTCGCTCCGATAAACAAGACAGTCACAAACAGTAGTTCGCTATCTGACAAATTCTCATTGGTGAGGTTGAAGCCGAGGGCGAGAGTGAAGAGAAATGTTGGTATACCAACAACGAAAGTATCGACAATTTGCGCCAGCGC
>SHUW01000078.1 GCA_009694465.1 Ilumatobacteraceae bacterium | reverse complement strand
ATCATCGGGATGAATGGATCGATCGGACCTGCCTGTCCAACACCGATCAAGCCGGCTCCCCAACCCCATTGGAAAATCGCCACGACTATTCCATAACTGGCACCAATTGAGAGCAGGTTCATGATGACTGCCTTGAGAGGTACGAGCAAACTGCGAAAGACAATCATCAGGAGTAAAAATGAGAGTAAGAGCACTGCACCGACGAAGAGAAAGATTCTCTCAGCGAAATAATCGCTGAGGTCGACACCGATTGCCGTGAAGCCACCGACATTGATCACCAGACTTGAATCGCCGATCGCCGTCGGTAGGACTTCGTCACGTAATCGATGGACGAGCAGAGATGTGCCCTCAGCTTGCGGCGATTCACGTTGAATGACTTTCCAAACGACCAAGTTGTTTGGAGCGCTAAATGGTGGTGACGCAAAAACAACATCGGGGTCAGCCTGCACAGCTTGAGTAATCGCTTGTAGATCATCTTGGGTGATTGTCTTGTCAACTTGCGCGACGAGTTGCAGTGGTCCATTGAAGCCAGGCCCAAAACCATCAGCTAAGAGATCGTACGCCCGTCGTGCTGTTTGCCATTCGGCGCGGTTGCCATTGTCACTCAATGCCAAACGCATGCTCAACAGTGGAATGGTCAGAGTGAGAAGTATGACAAGACCACTAATGAAAGAAGTCCACGGACGCCTTTGCACAAAGCGACTCCAGCGATACCAAAACTGTTGGCGCAGTGGTTTTGCTTGGCGGTGTTGAATTGGTGTGCGCCATGAAGGAATAAAAA
Organism: Ilumatobacteraceae bacterium; assembly: GCA_009694465.1. Taxonomy (GTDB): domain Bacteria; phylum Actinomycetota; class Acidimicrobiia; order Acidimicrobiales; family Ilumatobacteraceae; genus Casp-actino8. Next base: position 5,551 of record SHUW01000078.1, on the reverse strand, counting down.
TACTCAGCACCATGATCACTACGGCAATCAGTAAACCGAGAGGAAGCAGGACCAAGGTGTCGAAGAAGATCACCCCGATGAGTGAGAGAAAGGAAAAGATAATGAGTGATGCCATCGCTGCACGAGTCGTGACATCGATGCGATGACCGACAAAACTAAGTAAGGCCGGCAACAAAGTGAGCGATGCCACAACCATGATGCCGACAGTGGCTGATCCACCAACGGCCAGTCCATTGACGAAACTCATGCCCATCATGTACATACCCAATAGTGAAATCATCACCGTAATACCAGCGAACAAAACAGCACGCCCAGCGGTGTCGGCGGCCTTCACCGTGGCATCTAGTGGTGATAAGCCTGCACGTAGTCCTTCGCGAAAACGTGTGACGATAAATAACGCGTAGTCAATACCGACGCCAATGCCAATCATCGCTCCGATCTGAACGACAAAATCTGGCATCTCCATGACATGACTCAAGATGGTGATCGCCGCGACTCCCGTACCGAGTCCGATAAGTGCAGTCCCGATAGGTAGTCCCATGGCTAGGACTGAGCCGAATGCCAAAACTAAAATGATGATCGCCGCCAGAAGTCCGACGATTTCACTTTCAGGAAGTTCAAAGGAGACGAAAGGATCTCCGCCGTATTCAACAATGACTCCATCGGGCAATGCGCCCGACTCGGTGAGGGAGTTGCCGACGGCAAGGATCGCCTGGCCGACTTTGTCTTGGTCATCTTTTGATTCGCCATCGGGAAGTCCGACCACGGCGTAGGCAACGGTTCCGTCTTGGCTGATCAGCGTTGAATCCTCAAATGGGTTACTGACGCTCAGTCCGTCAATTGAGGATTGCACCTCACTCAGAAAATCGGTGATTGCTATTTGAGTCGTGGAGTCTTCAAAGCCAGTGGGACTGGAGAAAACAATCTGAGCGTCGGTCACTGGATCGGCATCGGGATATGCATCTATGAGTAGATCGAGTGCTCGCAGGCTTTGCGAATCAGGAATGGAAAAGCGAGTTTCGAAGGCGCCTCCGCCGAGGGCCCCATTGGCCACAATTGTGCCTCCGGTCAGCGCTACGAGCCAGATGATGACGGTGAGCCAATGGTGCGTGAAGCACCAGCGGGCGAGGCGAGACAACATTTTGATGGATCCTTTGGCGCGGGCTCGGGGGGAAGTGCGCCACGGCAAGGCTACGGTCTCAGATGTGAACGACCCTCGTATCGCCCTTGGTTGGAATGTCACATGGGATGTGACTTGGTCCAATCTTTGTCGCGACCGTGCGTCGGACCTACAAGGGACTGGCCTTCCGGGTCGGGTGGCGCGGTTGGATAGGGGTTGGAGCACGGTTTGGTATGGCCCACCTTCGACCGGCGTTGAACCCGTACGTGTGCGCAATATTGGCGCCGAGGTTGCTGTTGGTGACTGGGTCGTGGTTTCCGCTGACGGTGAGAAAGTTGAAATGGTTTTACCTCGCCACAGTGCATTTATGCGCCGTGCCAGTTTTGAGGGACAACGCGCCGAGGCTCATACCATCGCCGCAAATATTGATGTTGTGTTTTTGTTACATGCTTTGGTTTCGCCGCCGAACCAGCGTCGTCTTGAACGAGAATTAGTTTTGGCTTTCGATAGCGGAGCCACGCCAGTACTGATTTTGACCAAACTTGACTTAATGGAAAGTGCAGAGGCGGTTGATCACTGTGTGAACACTCTTGAAGCGGTGGCACCTGGTGTGGATATTCATGTCGTGAGTGGAATCCGGGGTGATGGTCTTGACGCCTTACTGCAATATGCGAGCGGCTACCGAACTGTTGCCCTGCTCGGTGCGAGTGGTGTTGGTAAGAGCACGATTGTGAATACTTTGGTCGGCGGTCAAGTTCAGAGCACGGCGGCAGTGCGTGAGGGTGATCAGCGCGGGCGCCACACAACAACGGCTGTGCAATTAGTGGCGCTACCTTCTGAGCCTGTCGGCGAGGCGGGTTGGTTGATTGACACACCGGGTGTGCGTGCGGTGAGCTTGTGGTCCAGCGGTACCGGAATCGAACGTGCCTTCGCTGATATTTTTGCCTTGTCAGAGAAGTGTCGCTTTCGTGATTGTAAGCACGAGGAAGAACCAGGTTGTGCGGTGACGACAGCGGTCACTCATGGAACGTTAGATCCGCGACGCTTGGACAGCATGAAGCGTTTGGTTGCTGAAGAGGCTTCACTTGAGGAAGAACAAAAAGCCCGACTCAAAGTTGAAGATCGTCGTGGCTTTCGCAAACGCAAACCTTAAGGTCCGACTTCTCTTAATTGGTGATGTCGGAGACCGAAGTTGCGATGGGGATAATCAGATCTAATTTTGTGCGGCGCAAATAACTGCAAATATTTTGGCTTGTACAGACAATATGCAGCGAAGTATTTTTGGCCCGCAAGCGGGCAGCGAAGCCGAGTAAAAGTCCTAAGGCAGGATCATCAAGAACGGTGATCCCATCAAGATCAAGAACGATCCGCTGATGATCCTCGATCGTCGCTTGTGTCAGCACATCACTCAGTTTGGGCAAAGTTGAGAGGTCAAGTTCACCGCTAAAACTGATGACAGCAATGTCACCTATGAGATCAGTACGTGCGGATAACTGCATGCCATCAACCTAGCGGGGGTTCAAGGAGCATCGAAAAATGCGAGCTGATATCAAGGTCGCTGATGAAGCGCCCAATAATGGGTAAGTCGGTGACAAGGTGTTGAGTCACGGTGACGGTGACCCACCTCGTGTCGGTTGTGGTTTGAACCGAGATGTCGGACCGCGTTTTGCCGTCAGTCGCACCCGCTAGGGAGCGTAGGGCCACGGATTCGGCGGTCTGAGATGGCTGGGCAGAGACCGCCGCTGCGCGCACGCCGTTACGTGCCGCGTTGACCACCTGAACATGCGCGAGAACGATGACCAACACCTGCATGAGCAGTAGCAGAGAGATCACGACGAGAGGTAGAACCAGGGCGAACTCCACCGTGGCCTGCCCTTCGTCGTCTCTTTGAGTTGTTTGTTTACGGCAATTTTGAAATGACATTGCTGATCACCTGGTCGAATAAACGACCGATTTTGCCTGCCCCGCCTCCGCCGGTCGCCCAAGCCACTGCCAAAAGAGCGATGAGTGCAGCTGCCAGCATCACCAACGCGTATTCGGAGGTGGCCTGACCGGAATCCCGCGGACCTGTCGAGAGGTGGGACGTCGTGACATATATATAGATGCGTAAGAAAGCGTTATTCATAAAAGTCTCCGTGTGAGTAGTGGCGGTGAGGCAGTTAGATCGAAAGACGTAACTGCGAAACGGTCCCGGCAATGGTCGGAACGATGATCAGGACAATGAATGATGGAAGGGTGCAGATCACCAAGGGGAGGCTGAGCCGAATCGGCAATTGTCGAGCAGAAATTTCAGCGGCGCGTCGCCGACTGAGGCGCGCATCATTACCCAATTGAAAGATCAAACTCTCCATGGGGATACCCAGTCGGTCTCCAGCCGACAGAACTTCGCATAGGGGTCGCGTAGCGGGCCCGATGTGTTGGGGAAGTTCTCGCAAGGCATCTGTGAAACGTTGGCCGAGCGCCATTTTCTCGGTGACTGCGAGAAACACTGGCCGCATTACTTGGGGTGCGTGCAAACTGAGGAAATGTATTCCTTGCACTGGGCTATAGCCGGCACGCAGAGCAGCCATCAAGAGGTCCACGCATTGCGGCCAAGCGTTCATCATTTCAGTTTCACGTCGTTGACGAAGGCGCGCTTTGGTGCGTCGCCAGAAGAAAAACAATCCAACGAGAGCCGCAATAAAAATCACGAGTTAATCAACTTCTTTGTCCATATTCGGCCGACAAGGTTTAGTCCAACGCCGAGAGCAAGACATGTCCAACCCAATGGTGTGCCCAACATTGTGTTTCGAACTGCGGGACTATCACTCACAATCCATGCCGCACATACGACAGGCAACCATGTAATCAAGCGCGTTGATGCCATAGCTGTTGATGCCTGAGTTTGGCGGTCCTGGCGCGCATATGAGCGGTCGAGCAAGGTGTCAATGAGTGCATCAATGTGATGAGCGGCATCACCACCAACTTCACTGGCAAGGGACATGACATGAAGAACGACCGATAGATCACCCGATGTGTTTTGTTTTTCATCGGCCTCTATCAAGAAGTTGCATGCTTGATTGAGGGATTGTCCATTATTCATAGCGGCTGCTAAGCGAATCAGTAGATCGCATGGTTCAGTGATGCTCGCCTGATGCAGCGATGAGGCGAGAGATTGACCTGAGCGCAATGAACGAGTCATTGCCGAAAGAGAATCAATAATATTTTCGTTACCGAATGAGATGGCTTGTGTGAGCCGACGCTTAATGCGTTGGCGTTGTGTGAATCGAGAAAAGAAATCGGGGATAGTCATATCAGTGGTGGAGGTAATCCACACGCATTGTTGAGCCATCAACATCACCATTGAGATGAGCAACTTCGGCGATCACTCTGGCACCGTGACGTTGACGTTTCATATGAATCACGAAACCGATGGCCGAAGAAACCATATGTCGCGCGTCTTGAAGGGTCCACCCTGGGGCAGCCTGCATCGTCAGTAAGTCGAGGCGGTGCAGCCCGTCAATTGCCGAATTGGCGTGCAGTGTGGCCAAGCATTTGGAATGTCCCGTGTTCATTGCCTGAACAAGGGTCAGGGCTTCAATGCCGCGTACCTCACCGACGACCAGGCGGTCGGGGCGCAAACGTAACGCAGTACGTAACAGGTCATCCATTGTGATCAGACCGCGTCCTTCCGCTGTGGCCGAACGGGTTTCCAAGCGCACCATGTGAGGATGCTGAACAGTGAGTTCGTGTGTGTCTTCAAGGACGACAAAACGTTCAATGTCGTGGGGGATGGACATGATGGCGGCAAGTAAAGATGTCTTACCCGAACCAGTGGCACCGGTGATCAAAATATTTTCCATACTGTTGAGAACAGTGTGCATGACCTCTGTCAAGTGCGTTTCGTGCTCAGGTGGCACGAAATCAGATATTGAAAAAGCAACCTTGCGAAATAGGCGAAAGGCCACGCATGTACCGTGCACCGCTATCGGATGAATGACGGCGCACACACGCGTTCCATCGGGTAGCCGTGCGTCCACTATCGGCGATAAACGATCCAGTCGACGCCCCAATGGTGTGAGAATCCTTTCGAGGGCGGTTTCAATTTGTCCTGGTAAAAGGTCGGCACCGCGTTCAAGGTTCCCACAGCGTTCAATCCAAACTTCGGTGTTGTTGTTCACCAAGATGTCAGTCACTGATTGATCGCCGAAATAGCGAGTGATCTCATCGGGTAGTAAACGTGTGTTCATGGTCGCATGATCAGATTGAAACAAGATGGGTCAGTAACGGGGAGAGTGCTGCACTCAAGGCAGGTGGAATACGCGAATGCAATAGGCCCGAGTCGACACGTCGTGCGATTTCTGGATCTAAAGCGATCTCTGCGACAACTTCTGTTTTCAATACTGACTGCACATCTCGTCGGGTGAGAACTCGGTCTCCACCAGTGATCAA
>SHUW01000006.1 GCA_009694465.1 Ilumatobacteraceae bacterium | reverse complement strand
AAGCGCGGCCCCTATGCAGGAGTTGTGGGTTACGTCGATTTCAGCGGCAACCTAGACACGGCGATAGCAATTCGGACCATGTTCATTGGTCCATCGGCAGCATATTTGCAGGCTGGTGCTGGGATCGTGGCCGACAGTGAACCCGATGATGAAGATTTAGAATGTCGCAATAAGGCAGCGGGCTTATTGGCTGCAATACCAGCGGCGCGTCGGATGACGATGCGTCGCATTGAAGGTGGAACAAAGGCATGACCGTCACAAAAATTGTCGCCAGTGAGATTGAACGTTTGGTGTTCACGGTCAGTGGACCGGATGCTGGGAAATATTTGCATTCGCAATTGAGCAATGATGTTGCCTCGCTCTTAGTCGGTCAGTCGCGCTATTCATTTGTCCTTGAACCCATGGGTAAAGTCATCGCCTTAGTTCGCGTCACGCGTGTCAGCGAAGAGGTTTTCGTTCTTGATACCGATGCAGTCGAGGCACTATCGGATCAGTTATTGGAACGCCTCAATCGTTTTAAGATTCGCGTCAAAGCCGAGATTGTTGTTTCAACGGAAAAATATCTCTGTATTCGCAGTACCGATGGCTCATCGCTTGAAGTTGAGGGAGGTATCCCTGCTCAATGGGGTAATGGTTTGGCGGTTGATGCACCGCTAGGAACAGTTGACTTGGGTCACCCTGAGAGCATTGAACAAGTAACTGGCGAAGTCCTTGAGGTCTTGCGTATTCGTGCTGGCTGGCCGATGATGGGGCGCGAAATTATCTCTGGTGAAACCTTGCCTGCGGCAACCGGTGTCGTCAGCCGTGCAGTGAGTTTCACCAAGGGTTGTTACCCCGGGCAAGAATTGGTTGAACGAATGGATAGTCGAGGCTCGACAGCACCAAAGACTTTGCGTCTTTTGCAAGGCGAAAGAATTGTTGGAGCAGTCGCCGGAGGTGCGATCATCGTCGACGGGGTTGAGGTTGGAGTGTTTACATCAGTGGGCGAGGGCGATGCCTTGGGCTATGTGGCTCGCGCTGTTGATATTGGTGTTCTTGTGGGGTCCGCTAACGATTCGGTGGAGTGACCTCGGAGCGAAGTTGGGCGACAAGTTCTTCGATATCGGCTCGCCCGCGCAAAACTTGAAAATCGGAGAACTGCTCCAGAGCGAGTAAAAGAAGTGACGATTCCTCATCCACTCGGCCAGCAACGGTGATCCACTGCGCAGCGGAATCGAAGTACCCCATGGCGCAGATACTGCGCGCGACTTCAACTGCCACACTTGATGACGGGCGTTGAGTAAATAACGCGGCCCCATAACGTGCGGCCTCTTCAAACCGTGAAGTGCGGCGTAGCACGCAGAGCAAAGTGCAGGCGCTGAGTTCATCGGTCTCTGCTGTTGGTTCAGGTAACGGACGTTGAAGACCCGAGACAAGCGGTTCAAGCTGCTCCACTGAAGCAGCGTGTGGGGGCCACCATGGTGCGCGCTGTGTTGAGGTGTTGAGTAAATCCTCGATGATCACTGAAGTCGCCGAGGAGTGACCGGCGCGATATCGGCAATGTGCATTCCACCATGGTGACATCACCTGCTGCCCGTGCAAAAGACTTGGGCGGCCGCTGCGCCAAGCATTGTCTTCAGCTTCAGCGAGAATTTTTTGCTGCAAGATATGCGCTTGACGACGCTTGTCTGGCGAGGCTGAGGAGAGTTGCGAAAGCGTTTGCAGTTGCAGAAACAGCAGAAGCGCGGCGAAGACCACGAGTGGTCGCAGATTGTCTACGAGAACCATCGCCATCAACGCCAGAGCGGTGAGCGGGACACTGAGACGAATCATGAGTGCGCGCCCACGTCCTGGAGCAAAGAAGTCAATGATCTCGCTGGCGATATTGCCTCCATCGAGCGGCAGAACGGGGATCAGATTTACGACCCCGATGACGGGCCCAGCCCACCAGATAGCGAACGACGAATAGTCGGCGGCGTATTGATCGTGGGCTAAGGGGTTGACCCCCATCGCCAGAAGAACGGCGACACCAGTGATGATTTGTACCAGAGGTCCAGCCAACGAAATACCGGCTTTTTCCCAGCGCTGAAGGGGGCGCACTGGGGTGAATGAGGCATATCCCGCTAAAAACTCCAAGGAAATGCGGGCATTGGCACCTGTTCGGCGTGCTGCAAAGGCGTGGCCGAGTTCATGCAGGACTGTGAAGAATGCGACTGACCCCGCAAGCCAGGGGCCCATGGGAATGCCGTTGATGATGATGATCAGCAACATGAACATGGCAAAACCTGGTCGAACTTGAATCGGAAAACCAAAGATTCGCATGATTAAGCATGTTAGGAGTTGCGGGTTCGGGTTCTAGACTTGTCTACCGTGCCTTACGTCTACTCTTTTGATCACAAACACCGCCGTCCTCCGATGCAGATGAAGGATCTGCTGGGAGGAAAGGGCGCCAACCTGGCGGAGATGACCAGTGTTTTGAAACTCCCCGTTCCTCCTGGCTTCACCATCAGTACCGATGCTTGTCGCGATTACATGGTGGGTGGATGGCCTAAGAGCATTGACGCTGAGATTAGGGCGCAAGTCACCAAACTTGAAAAAGCCATGAAGCGCAAACTTGGCGATCCGAGTGATCCGTTATTGGTCAGCGTGCGCTCTGGGGCAAAGTTCTCCATGCCAGGGATGATGGACACCGTCCTGAACTTGGGCTTGAACGACCAAAGCGTGAAAGGTCTTGCCCGCGCCACAGGAAACGAGCGTTTCGCCTATGACTCGTATCGTCGTTTTATTGCGATGTATGGACGTATTGTTTTGGGCGTTGAAGGATCGCATTTCGAGCATCCGCTTGAGGCAGCAAAAGACAAAGCCAAAGTCAAGACTGACTCTGAACTCACTTCCGCCGTACTCAAAGAATTATGTGTTCGTTACTTGGCAATAGTGAAAAAGGAAACTGGCAAGGCATTCCCGCAAAAGCCCGAGGCGCAATTGCGTGGGGCAGTTGAAGCTGTATTTAAAAGTTGGAATGGAGCGCGTGCTATTGCATATCGCGTGCGTGAAAAGATTGCCCACGATTTGGGGACTGCCGTCAATGTGCAAGTCATGGTTTTTGGTAACCGTGATGAAAATTCTGGTACTGGAGTTGGCTTCACGCGCAACGCAGCAACTGGTGAAAATGTTCCTTACGGCGACTTCCTGGTCAATGCTCAAGGAGAAGATGTCGTTGCCGGAATTCGCAATACCGAAGATCTTGATGCTTTGAAATCTCAGTTCCCGAAGATTCACGCAGAATTGATGGGTGTTTTTCTGCGCCTTGAGGCGCACTACAAAGATATGTGCGACACCGAGTTCACTATTGAACAGGGCAAGTTGTGGATGTTGCAGACACGCGTCGGCAAGCGCACAGGGGCGGCCTCGTTGCGTATGGCCGTGGACATGACCAAGGGGACCAAGGGACCTAAGGGTGTGTGGAAGATCTCTCGCGAAGAAGCCATCACTCGAGTGGCTGCTGAACATCTTGATCAGGTTTTACATCCGCAGTTTGAAGCAGGAGTGAAAAAGGTGATCGCTAAAGGTTTAGCGGCATCACCTGGTGCGGCAGTCGGCAAGGTGTATTTCACTGCCGATGATGCCGTGGATGCATCTGATCGCGGAGAAAAAGTGATTTTGGTGCGCAGCGAAACTAGTCCTGAAGATGTGCACGGGATGATGATCGCTGAAGGCATTCTGACGGCCCGTGGTGGCCTTGTCAGCCATGCCGCCGTTGTCGCACGTGGCTGGGGAACCCCTGCCGTGGTTGGTGCCGAAGCCATCAAAATTGATGGGAAAAAGTTCACTGCTGGGTCGGTCACCGTTGTTGAAGGTGACATTATTTCCTTGGATGGCACGACAGGGGAAGTTGTTGTTGGATCACTGGCGTTATCGCAAGCCAAACCACCCAAAGAGTTTGACATTATTTTGCAGTGGTGCGATCAGGTTCGTAAGGGCAAGATGGCAGTGCGTGCTAACGCCGATACAGGAGAAGAAGCGGCTAACGCCCGCAAGTTGGGCGCTCAAGGTATTGGACTGTGTCGTACTGAGCACATGTTCTTGGCTCCCGATCGTTTGCCCGTCGTACGACGCATGATTTTGGCTCAAACCCCTGCCGATGAAGCTAAAGCCCTTGAAGAATTACGCAAGGTACAGAAGAAGGACTTCATTGAAATCTTGAAAGCCATGGATGGTCTGCCGGTGACTGTACGTCTCTTGGATCCACCGCTACACGAGTTCCTGCCCAATGTCCATGAACTGGAAATCGAAAAAGCCACAGCAGCTGCCGGCGCTTGGTCCAGCGAACAAGAGCAGTTGCTGAAGGCCGCCCACGAGTGGTCAGAGCACAACCCGATGCTAGGTACCCGTGGTGTGCGTCTCGGAGTCGTTAAGCCTGGTCTCTATGCAATGCAGGTACAGGCGTTAATGGAAGCTGCCGCCGATCGCGTCGCTAAGGGTGGCAAGCCGATTGTCGAAGTTATGATCCCGCTCACGGTGACCCGCGAAGAATTGGCTTTAGCGCGTTCATGGGTTGTGAAGGGAATCGCTGATGCCACGAAGGGATCAGCGAAAAAACCAAGGGTCTCCATCGGAACGATGATTGAAACACCGCGCGCAGCATTGCGAGCAGATCAGTTGGCACAAGAAGCCGACTTTTTTAGCTTTGGAACCAATGACCTCACGCAGATGACATTCGGTTTCAGTCGCGACGATGTTGAAAGTCGAATGATGCCGGCGTATCTAGAAAATGGTTTACTCAAGCGCAACCCATTTGAAACTATTGACCCAGACGGAGTCGGTGAATTGGTGGAGATTGCCGCTCAACGTGGCCGAGCGGCTAAGCCTGGTATCAAGTTGGGTGTGTGCGGTGAACACGGCGGCGATCCAGAATCGATTGACCTGTTCTATCGCGCTGGTCTTGATTATGTCAGTTGCTCCCCATTCAGAGTGCCGATCGCTCGTCTAGCTGTTGCGCAGTCAATTCTTGCGAGTGCTGGCAAGAAAAAGACGGAAACTAAATAGTCCTGACTTTCAAGATGAGCACTCGTGCCCTAAGATAACGAAATAATGTACTTAATTTCCGAAGTGTCAGATAAAAGCAATTTTGTTGATCTCTCCGTTCCAGGCTGGGCTTGGGTGGCGCTGATTGGTTTTATTTTTCTGCTGTTGGCATTTGATATTCTGGTTATTCACCGCAAGGCCCATGACGTGGGTCCACGCGAAGCCCTGATTGAAAGCGCTGCTTGGATTTCGCTGGGCGTAGCCTTCACGGGCATCATCGCTTGGGGCTTTGGCGGTGCGGCAGCGAGCGAATACATCAGTGGATATCTGATTGAAAAAAGTTTGAGTATTGACAACGTGTTTGTCTGGGCTCTTATTTTGAGTTTTTACAAGATTCCGTTGAAGTATCAGCATCGAGTTCTTTTCTGGGGCATCTTCGGCGCACTTGCGCTGCGTGCGGTCTTCATTTTTGCCGGCGTCGCACTGATCGAAAAGTTCACGTGGGTGCTGTACATTTTCGGAGCCTTCTTGTTGTATACCGCAGTCAAGTTAGTGATTGAACCTGAGAACGCAAGCAATCCGTCCGAGGGTCGGTTCATGAAGTTGGTGAACCGCGTTGTGCCAAGCACTCCTGAACTTGATGGTCAGAAGCTCTTCACCCGTAAGAACGGGGTGCGTCTTGCGACTCCCTTGTTCGCGGTTCTGCTATTGATTGAATTCACTGATGTTATTTTTGCGGTGGACTCGGTACCTGCGGTCTTGGCCGTCAGTCGTGAACAGTTCATTGTCTTTTCCTCCAATGCCTTCGCCATTCTCGGGCTACGAGCGTTGTATTTCCTATTAGCCGATGCCCACGCTCGGTTCAGATACCTCAAAGAGGGACTCTCTGTGATCTTGGCTTTTGTTGGGATCAAGATGATCATTCTTGAGTGGTATCACATTCCGACAGTGATTTCCCTTGCCGTGATCATCGTGGTTCTGTTCCTTGCTGTCGTTTTGTCGATCAAAGCCGATCGCGCTAAATCTGCTCAGCCACCCATGCATTAGCCTGTCCACATGGGTTTTGTGGAAGAGGACATCGAGCGGGTGCGGGCCGCCACCTCGATTGTTGAAGTTATCCAGGGATATGTCGCGTTACGAAAAGCAGGTCGCAACTGGGTTGGCTTGTGTCCATTCCACGCCGAAAAAAGTGGTTCATTCAACGTGCGTGAAGAAACATCGCGTTACAAATGTTTCGGTTGTCAAGCTGCCGGGGACGTCTTTACTTTTGTGCAAGAGATTGAACATATTGACTTTCCGGCATCGGTCGAAAAATTAGCTGCGCGTTCGAATATCACCCTGACCTACACCACGGGTGGCGAAGGTCAAGATCGTTCTCGGCGTAAGCAATTACTCGGCGCTATGGAGTCGGCCGTTGAGTGGTATCACCAACGCTTACTCAATTCACCTGATGCCCGTTCTGCTCGTGAGTATTTACGCGATAGGGGATTGGCGGGAGATGTTGCTCGCCAGTTCCGTTTGGGTTATGCCCCCGATGAATGGGATGCTTTGAGCAGTTATCTCACGGAGCAAGGTTTTAAGGCCGATGTGCTGAGTGATGTGGGTCTGGCTTTCACGAATAAATCCAACCGTCTGCAAGATTCGTTTCGCGCTCGAATCATGTTTCCGATTTTTAGCGACAATGGAGACGCTGTTGCCTTCGGTGGACGCATTCTTCCCGGAAGCACAGATCCAGCCAAATATAAGAACTCCGCAGAAACGAAAATTTACTTCAAATCGAAAACTCTGTACGGCATGAACTGGGCCAAGAGCGATGTCGTCAAAGATGACCAAGTCATCGTCTGCGAGGGTTATACCGATGTCATCGGATTCCACCGTTCGGGTGTGCCGCGCGCTGTTGCCACATGTGGGACATCGCTGACCGAAGAGCATGTCAGGATGATGAAGAGGTTTGCTACAAAAGTCGTGTTGGCTTTTGACGCTGACAAGGCTGGCCAAGGTGCGGCCGAGAAGTTCTACGCTTGGGAAGAGAAATATCAGGTACGAGTATCTGTGGCGCGGTTCCCTGACGGCAAAGACCCAGGTGATTTAGCCAGTTCAGATCCTGAGGCGCTGGCCTTAGCGATTAAGGATGCTGTGCCATTTCTTCGTTTTAGATTGGACAGAGTCATCGCCGCTCAGCCCCTACGAACTCCCGAAGATCGGGCACGATTGGCATCTCTCGCAATGCAGGTAATCAATGAGCATCCCGATGTCAATGTCCGCAAACTATATGCCGGCGAAGTAGCGACCATTGTTGGTCTTCCCGTAGCCGATTTGACTCGCCTGGCCGAACGTCGTTCAACTCAACCTGTCGTTGCTGCACCCGCACCTCGTGCCTCGGGAGACAGTGATAGTGCCGAATTCATAGCCATCGCCTTATTACTGCAGACATGGGATGCCATAGCGCCGTGGTTGATTGAAGATCTGTTTTACTCGGAGATTCCACGCCGGGCATTCCTCAATTTGGCTCGTGCTGCCGAAGTTGAGCAAGGCTCACTGTTGAATAACGCCTTGGCAAGCGCAGATCCTGAAGTGCGTGAACTTTTAGAACGTGCCGCTGTCGCAGATATAGACATTGATCCGCCATCGGTTGCTCTCAGTCTGATTGCGGTTGGCGTGCGTCGAACATTGAGTCAGCGCACCGGCATCATTGACCCTGTGGAGATTCTCGAAGATCGCGCGGCGCGTTTAGAACTTGAGAAACTTGACGATCCGAAAACTGGTTTTGTGACTGCTGAGTCATTGCTAAGGTGGCTAGGTATTAGGGGAACCACAACTCGGGGGTAAGGGTGACATTCGACAGTGCCGAATCTTGCGATGCACCTCTCAAGGTGACCTCGGTGCCGGTGCCAGGGATTGACTTGCGCGAGTGGATTGGCCTTTTGGCGTACGGTCATCGTCGCGGAGAATTGTCGACAGAAGAAATCGTTGATGTTCTTCACGACGTTGAATTGTCACCTGCTGTGATTGACGCCGTGCGGGAGGCCATTGAAGATTTTGGCATTGTGGTTGATCAGTCATTTGATCTTGATGACAGCGGTGAATTGCGTCGGCCACAACTGCAAGGCTCGCTCACACGTTCAGGCAAAGGAGCTGCTGGTGGTACCCGTTCCGCATCACATGAAGAAGGCGACTCAGGAAGTCAGGATGCCGTCCGCCTGTATTTACAAGAGATCAGTCGCATTGCATTATTGACCGCCGATCAGGAGAAATTTCTTGGTCGTCGTATGACCGATGGTGTTCATGCGCAGGCTGAATTGCTGGCTTTAGGTGATGATGTTTCCGTTTTGGATCGACGTCGGCTGAAGCGCCTGATTGATAACGGACGAAAAGCGCGCGAAGAAATGACGCAGGCCAATCTGCGTTTAGTCGTCAGTATCGCCAAGCGCTATGCACGGTCATCAATGCCTTTGGCGGATGCGATTCAAAGCGGAAACATTGGTCTGATCCGCGCTGTTGAGAAGTATGACTACACCCGTGGTTTCAAATTTTCTACATATGCAACATGGTGGATTAAACAGTCCATAGCTCGCGCAGTAGCTGAAGAGACACGCAATATTCGTATCCCAGCGCATGTAATGGAGAGCATCAATCGTGCATTGCGGGTTCAACGAGAGTTATCGCAGAAGCTTCAGCGCGAACCATCATTGATTGAAATTGCGCAAGTACTCGGAGAATCTCCGAGAAAGGTGGCTGAGTATTTCAATCTTGCTGCTGATACTAAAAGCCTTGATCAACCAACGCGTAGTGAGGGGGATGCGACCTACGCTGACAATTTGGCGTCAACAGACAGTGTCGATCCAAGTGATGGATTGCAGTATTTAGATCTACGTGAGGCCCTGCAACTTGTACTGAATGATCTCCCAGAGCGTGAGAAAGAAGTCATGAGGATGCGGTTCGGGCTTGGTGGCGGGGAAAATGCCACTCTTGAGGAGGTGGGGCAGGCCTTTAACATCACCCGCGAGCGTGTCCGCCAGATTGAAGTCCGTACTTTGTTTCGTTTGCGGCACGTGACTGCGAGTGCGACGTTGAGAGACTTTGTCGACTAGTGCCTACTGACCTATTGAGGGCTTCTTCACGGGTATCCTGACATCGTTATGTCACAACGGGAAGAACGCTCTTATATCGTCAGAACCTTCGGGTGTCAGATGAACGACCATGATTCGGAGCGAATTTCCGGTCTTTTGGAGACTGACGGCCTAGTACCTGTGCAGGACGAAGACGATGCGGACATTGTTGTTCTGAACACATGTTGTATTCGTGAAAATGCGGATAACAAGTTGTACGGCAATCTTGGGATGTTGAAGCGCTGGAAAGACGCTCGTGAAGGTCGCCAGATTGTGGTGTCTGGTTGCTTAGCGCAGAAGGATCGCGACATAGTGCGTGACCGTGCCCCGTGGGTTGATGTCGTGATGGGGACCCACAATGTTCATCGTGCCGCTGAACTCGTTGAGCAAGCGCGCACCTCAGGTCCAGTGACAGAGATTCTTCAAGAAGCAGTTCTCGATGACCATGCCATGTTCCCTTCGGCTCTTCCCGCCAAGAGGGTAAATTCCTACGACGCCTGGGTCACTATTCAAATTGGTTGTGATAATTCCTGTGCCTTTTGCATCGTTCCCACAGTACGCGGAGCAGAAATCAGTCGCCCATACGCGGACATTGTCAATGAAGTTCAAATGTTGGTCTCCCAAGGTGTCACAGAGGTAACGCTGTTAGGCCAAAACGTGAATAGCTACGGACGTGATCTGCAGTTGGATAGGCGCCGATCTGGCGAATCTGTTTCCGCTGCGCCGCGATTTAGTGAACTGTTGCGCGAGGTTGGCAGTATTGAAGGTCTTCGTCGCCTGCGATTTGTTAGTCCGCATCCCAAAGACATGCGGCCAGAAACTTTTGCCACGATGGCAGAGGTTTCTTCGGTCTGCGAGCATCTCCATTACCCATTGCAATCAGGGAGCGATCGCATATTGGCGATGATGCACCGTGGTTACTCGGCGCGCCGTTATCTTGAAAAAATCGTTGAAGCCAGGGGACTCATTGCTGATCTAGCGATTAGCACGGACATCATTGTCGGCTTTCCTGGTGAAACAGAGGCAGACTTTCAACAGACTCTTGAGGTGTCGGCAACAGCCGAATATGACTACGCCTATACCTACATGTTTTCTCCGCGTGAGGGCACTGAGGCGGCGCGCATGACAGATCTTTTTGTAGACCCAGCCGTCATAGCTGATCGATATGCTCGTCTACGTGTCGTCGTTGAACATTCGGCCGTGCTCAAGCACGAAGCACGCATTGGACGAATTGAAGACGTTTTGATTGAAGGACCTTCACGGCGCAACCCTGTGGTCTACCAAGCTCGTACTCGCCAGAATAAAGTGGTGCACTTCACTCCCACAGAACCAATCCGCACGGGAAGTTACGGTTTGGTGGAAATCACCAGTGCCGCACCGCACCACTTGCGTGGAGTGCTCGTTGAAGTGACGGCAGACCCCTCACACAAAGTACGTATTCCAGTCGCTTCGCTGTGAGCATTCGATGACGTTTCGTTCATTGGTCATATTGGGCCCCACGGCCAGTGGAAAATCATCGTTGGCAATGGCTTTGGCGACATCTGATGCTGGTCGTGATTTGGGTATTGAACTGCTGTCCATTGACGCCATGCAGGTGTATCGCGGTATGGATATTGGAACTGCTAAGCCGACCGTCAGCGAACAAACTTTGGTGCGACACCATCTCATTGACTTAGTGGATGCCACGCAAGCATTTACGGTGGCACAATTTCAAATCGCGTATCAACATGCGGTTGACGACATCACGAGCCGTGGTGGAAGGGCACTGCTAGTCGGTGGGACCGGACTGTATGTGCGCGCTGTGGTTGACGGTCTGACCTTGCCTGGCCAGTGGCCCGAGGTTCGGGCACGACTTGATGATGAGTTGATTGCTATTGGACCGGAAGCCTTGCATCAACGTCTCTGCCAACTTGATCCCACGGCGGGGAGCAAGATGGAGCCGAGTAATTCGCGAAGAATCATTCGTGCCCTAGAAGTGTGTGAGGGGAGTGGACGCCCTTTTTCATCGTTTGGTCCCGGCGTGGATACTTACCCTGCGAGCGAGGTCCAACAAGTCGCTTTGCGCTGGCCCCGCGATGTTTTAGCGAGACGTATTGAAGATCGCGTTCGAGTGATGATTGAGCGGGGACTGCAAGCCGAAGTAGAGAATCTTCTCACTCAAGGTCTGTCTCCAACAGCCCTGCAGGCTTTGGGCTACAAGGAGATGGTTGAACACATTGAGGGGCGCATGTCACTTGAAGAAGTCATAGCCACCATTGTCGTGAAAACTCGCCAGTTCGCAGTTCGTCAAGAGCGCTGGTTCCGTCGGGATCCACGAATCAACTGGTTCGACATCGAAAGTGACCCAGTGACCGAAGTGGCACCCCAACTCATTGGGCTTTTGGCGTAACCTGAGATTCATCGCTATGGATATCAGACTGACAAAACACCATGGGCTTGGCAACGATTTCCTCGTCGTGGATCTGGCTCAGGGAACTCCGCAAGTTGAATGGTCCGAACTCGCGCGTCGGTGGTGTGATCGGCGTTTCGGCGTGGGCGCTGATGGACTTTTACTTTTGGATATTCAAGGTCCTCAACATCTGAGCATGGTGCTATTCAATGCTGATGGAAGTCGCGCTGAAATGAGTGGCAACGGCATTCGCTGTCTAGTCCAAGCGGCACATCGCCAAGCGAATGCTTCAAGTTCCTCGGCGACGACCTACACCGTGGAAACCGACGCTGGGCAGCGGGTCGTACGCGTTGAAGGTGGAGATGAGGGTGAGACTTTGCAGATCAGTGTTGACATGGGTCAGATCACTGATGTAAGTGAGCCTCAGAATTGGTCTGAACTTCAATGCAACCCAGATCGTCCAGTGCGCCACCTCTCGTTAGGTAATCCTCACGCAGTCGTGGGCGTTGATGATCTCGAAGATGTGGATTTGCAAAAACTCGGTGCTCTTGTACCCCAAGTGAATTTGGAAATTATTGCTGCTGGACCAGAAATTGATGCCATCACGATGCGCGTACATGAACGAGGCGCGGGAATCACCTTGGCCTGTGGGACGGGGGCCTGCGCCGCCGCTGAGGCAGCCCTTGCCTGGGGCCTCGTACCAGCGTCAACTCCAGAGGTCATTGTGCATATGGCTGGTGGTGATGCGCGAGTCCGCATTGACTTGGCCTCACGGACCGCCACCTTGATTGGTCCCAGTGTTTTCATTGCTTCACTGTCGGTGCATGTGTGACCAACTCAAGTCCTAATTCGCCGTACAACCAAGCCCTCGGTCAAACCCTCATCGAGCGCAGTATTCGAGAACGCATTGTTCTTGTCGGCGTCACTTTGCATGGTCACAGCGAAGAAGAAACTGAGTCAAGTCTTGACGAGTTAAGCCTGTTGATCAACACCGCTGGCGCCGATGAAGCGGGCCGTCTCACACAAAAGCGCGATACTCCAGATCACACGTGGTTCGTGGGCAAAGGCAAAGCCGAAGAATTACGTGATTTATGTTTGGCGGTTGACGCTGACACAGTCGTCTTCGACAACGAACTATCTCCCGGCCAGCAGTACAACTTAGAAAAAATGTTGGGACGCACAGCAATTGATAGAACTGCTGTCATTCTTGACATCTTCGCCCAAAATGCACACACCCTTGAAGGTAAAGCTCAAGTGGAGCTTGCCCTTTTACGTTACCGACTGCCGCGTTTGCGTCGCGGTGCCGAAGCCAACATGTCGCAACAAAGAGGTGGCGTGGGATCGCGTTTTGGTAGTGGTGAAACAAAACTTGAAGTTGATCGCCGACGCATCAAGAATCGGATTTCTCGTCTTGAACATGAACTTGTTGACTTAGGTCATACCCGCGATCTACAACGTAAAGGTCGGTCGCGTAGTGGACTTGCCAATGTGGTGATTGTCGGTTACACCAACGCCGGCAAGTCAACACTATTGAATCGCCTGACTAACGCTGGTGTGCTCGTTGAAGATCGACTCTTTGCCACCCTTGATCCGACGACACGACGCTTATCTTTTCCCGGCGGTGAACCAGTGCTAGTGACCGACACCGTGGGATTCGTACGTCGTCTTCCGCACGGTCTCGTCGAATCTTTTAAGAGCACCCTCGAAGTCGCTACGCGCGCAGATTATTTGGTGCATGTGGTGGATGGATCGGGACCTGATCCCGAAGGTCAGATTGATGCGGTGCGGACTGTTCTGCGCGAGATCAAGGCTGATCAAGTGCCCGAGTTTTTAGTCTTCAACAAGAGCGACCTAGACCCGGTCGGGGTGAGTGATGTTGTCTCTTGGCATCCGGGTTCTGTAGCCCTGAGCGCCCAGACGGGCGAGGGCATTGAACTGTTTTTGCGCACGCTGTCAGATCGACTCCGTTCAGTCAGCAAGGTGATCGAACTATTTTTCCCCTATGACCGCGGTGATGCTTTGGCTGCAGTGCACCGTGAGGGAGAAGTTGTTTCCACCACGCATGAAACTGACGGGGTGCGGGTGCGAGCCCGTTTGGCCGACGCCTCAAGTGGGCGCTTAAGTGAATTTATTGTTCTTGAAGGCGCTCAACCACCGGTCGCATGAGACAAAATGAAGGCAGTATGAATGCATCTGATCGCCCTGCTGGTTTTGAACCACCTCCGTATCCCTATGAGCGCTTGGACTCGTTCAAACCCCTAGCAGCAGCTTTTCCTGGGGGATTGATTGATCTCTCCATCGGTACACCGTGTGATCCGCCACCAGCATGTGTACTTGAGGCCCTGGCAGTGAGCAACAGCGAACGCGGTTACCCAGCGTCAATCGGCTCGCAAGCCCTACGAGAGGCATTCGCCAGTTGGATGGATCGCCGTTTCGCGGTCACCATCAAACCAAGCGATATTGCCGCCTGTATTGGAACCAAAGAGTTCGTTGGCACATTGCCACAATGGATGAAGTTGAGGACGCCCTGGCTGGATACGGTCCTGTATCCAGCAGTTTCCTACCCAACCTATGAAATGGGAGCCACTTTGGCTGGCTGCCGGGCTGTCAGCGTCCCGACAAATGAAAATGGCGGAATTGATCTGTCGGCAATCAGTCCCGATGACGCTAAACGCGCTCTTTTGTTATGGGTCAACAGTCCGTCTAATCCAACCGGCGCTGTGGATGATGTGGGTGCGGCCGCACAGTGGGGTCGGGAACATCAAGTTCCTGTTTTTAGCGATGAGTGTTATGCCGAATTTATTTGGGCGCAAGAAAATGGGAAGGCCCGCACTCAATCGATTTTGCAACATGGTCCACAGGGAGTGATCGCCGTGCATTCCTTGTCCAAGCGCTCAAACTTGGCTGGTCTACGGGTTGGCGCATACGCAGGTGACAGTGAACTCGTGCACTATTTGTCTGAGGTGCGCAAACATGTCGGGATGATGGTTCCAGGACCTGCACAAGCCGCCGGTGTCGCAGCGTTAGATGATGACCAGCACGTTCTTCTCCAACGCGATCGTTATCGCCATCGCCTTGAGCGGATGGCCGATATTTTGTCGAAGTGGTCGGGTGTTGAAGTGCCCTTACCTGCGGGTGGCTTTTACCTGTGGTTCCACGTTGGAGATGCTTGGGGTTACACCGAGAAATTAGTGCGTACGGCAGGAGCATTGGTCAGCCCCGGAGATTTGTACGGAACCCAAGGAAGCGGCTTCATTCGCGTTGCTGTCGTGCAAAGTGACGACGCTATTGAACAGCTCGCACAACGACTCGGCGTTGCCTGACGAGATCTGCTGCGATTTTACAATCGTCGTAAAACGGTGACTACTTTGCCGAAAACGTGTACCTCGTCAGCGGGGAAATGCATCGGTTCAAGGCGCGGGTTAGCTGGTAGTAAAATAATTTCGCGACCCTTGCGAGTAAATGTTTTGACGGTTGCTTCGTCACCTGGAATACCAGCCACAACAATGTCGCCATTATTAGCCGTGACTTGTTGGCGGGCCACGATGTAATCACCGTCGAGAATTCCAGCGTCAATCATCGAGTCACCGCGCACTCGCAACATAAAGAGATCACCATCGCCAGTGAAGTCAGCGGGCAGAGGTAGTAGCTCTTCAACATTTTGTTGAGCAAGAACATCAGTTCCGGCGGCGACATCACCGATCAGTGGTACATGGTTGACCTTGCTACGCGAAATGATTGCTCCACTGTTGCGATCCCAGTTGACTTTGATGGCCCGCGGCAGGTTGGGATCTCGTTCGAGATAACCCAGGCGTTGCAAGGTGCTGAGGTGATTATGAACTGTCGACGGAGAGTTGAGACCGACTGTTTCGCCAATTTCTCGGACGGAGGGGGGAAAGCCACGCTCCTCCATGCTGGTCTCAATGCATTCAAGGATGCTGCGCTGACGAAGGGTGAGGGTGAGTTCGCTCATGGGAGCATCGTACGGGTGTTCGCCCCAGGAGTCAAACACCTGTTCGTATTTTCTGCAAAATCGCTGGTCAGAGATCAATCTTTAAACGAAGGTTGACACCGAACAGGCGTTCGCATAACCTACTTGACAGTACGAACAGGCGTTCGGTTCAGGGATTGACAATTCCTGCCACACCCCTGCGGCAATCTCAAATCACAAGTTTTCAACCCATTACACAGATTCGAAAGGTACATCATGGCCCTCGCACTTGATCCTCGTTACATCATTGAAATCCGCCCTAATAGGGGCTCGGCCATCCAGTTTTCTTCGGCTCCAACTGGCAATGTGTCGCACGACGTCTATCTTCGTCGGCGAGTTGTTGCAGGTCTGGCCGTCCTAGCAGTTGTGGTTGCCGTCTGCCTCGGCATCCGCACTTTGGCGAGCCGTGGGGATGGGACTGCCTCTCTCCCCGCGGTGACGCCCCAATCGCTGAGCATTGACAACGCGGCAATAAATCCAGTCTCTCTTGATCTATCGCTGGCCTATGTTCAGGGGACTGATTTTTACATCGTGCAACAAGGTGACACCATGTGGTCCATCGCCTCATCGCTGACAGACGGCAATTTGCGAAACTATGTCGACGAGCTTGTGAACCTCAATGGCGGGGCTTCTGTGGATATTGGCCAACGCCTTGTGTTGCCCACCGAATAGCACGGCAATACTCAGCTGATTGGCGAAAAAAGTCTAGTTTTATTGAGACTTTTACACTACGCTGTGGACATGCGTTGCGTTGTTTGTCGCCATGAAGACACCAAAGTAGTGGACTCTCGAACTGCCGAAGATGGCGGGGCAATTAGACGTCGTCGGGAATGCCCGCAGTGCATGCATCGGTTTACAACTTTTGAGCGGATGGACGAAGTTCCTTTGATGATCACCAAGACCAGGGGCACGCGTGAGTCCTTTGATCGCGGCAAACTCATTTCTGGGGTGATGGCTGCGGCCAAGGGTCGACCCATTGATGATGACGCGGTGAACGCTCTAGCAGACTCGGTTGAAGAAGAATTGCGACTTGGTGGCGGTGGCGATGTGCCAAGTACCCGAGTCGGACTTGCGGTCCTTGAACGTCTGCGTGAACTTGACGAAGTTGCCTATATGCGTTTCGCAAGCGTCTATAAAAACTTCGATGGAGCGCAAGACTTTCAGCGAGAAGCTGCTCTGCTGGATAAGTCGCCCGTCAGTTGATAGACCCCACCGGGCTCTAGAGTTCTTCTATGAGTGAAACCCGACTTGCTTTTCGAACATGTCCGTTATGTGAGGCGGGTTGTGGTTTAGAGATCGCAGTCCAAACTTCGCCCTTGCAAGTCATCAACAAGACCGAAAGCATCGGTCGTATCCGCGGTGATATGGATGATGTTTTTTCACACGGGTTTATCTGTCCAAAAGGTTCAACACTCAAGCAACTTCATGAAGATCCAGATCGTTTACGTAAACCACTGATTAAGCGCAATGGTGTGCATGTTGAAGTTGAGTGGGATGAAGCATGGGCTGAAGTGGCTGGGCGACTACAAGATCTCATCGAACGACATGGCCGTGATGCTGTGGCCGTCTATCTCGGAAACCCCAATGCCCACAGCCTGTCGGCCATGCTGTACAACCGAACTCTGCTTCAGGGTCTGGGCACCCACAACCGTTTTAGTGCCTCGACGGTTGATCAACTTCCAAAACAAGTCGCCGCTGGTTACATGTTTGGCACTGGCGTCCATGTTGCAGTGCCTGACTTGGATCGCACAGATTTCCTGATGATTTTGGGTGCTAATCCGTACGCTTCAAACGGCAGTGTGTGCACGGCACCAGATTTCCCTGGACGCATTGAAGCTATTAGGGCTCGTGGCGGAACGGTCGTTGTGGTTGACCCCCGGTTTACTCGTACGGCTCAAGAGGCTGATACATGGTTGGCAATTCGACCAGCGAGCGATGCCCTATTTCTGATGGCCGTGGTCAATGTTTTGTTTGCCGAGAACTTAGTGAAGATTCAAGATCGCATAGCCGTCTTACTGAATGGGCTTGAGGATATTCGTCGAGTGTGTCAGCGTTTTACACCGCAGGCAGTGAGCGATGCAACGGGTCTTGATGCTGAAGTCATTCGTCAAGTGGCGCGCGATATGAGCGCAGCCTCAAGTGCCGCGGTGTACGGACGCATCGGTACAACGACAACCGAATTTGGGACAACCGCAAGTTGGCTCGTGGATGTCGTGAATATCCTGACAGGCAATTTGGACAGCGTCGGCGGAGCAATGTTTGCCAAGCCAGTACTCGGTGGACCCACCACGCGCGGAACCTCTGGTAAGGGTTCAGGTTTTCGTATCGGACGGGGTGGGGGAAAGACCAAAGTCAACGGATACCCCGAAGTCATGGGCGAATATCCAGCCGCAGCTTTAGCTGAGGAGATCACTCACGTCAGCGAGTCTGGGATCAAAGCTTTAATCACCGTTGCTGGTAATCCAGTCTTGTCAACTCCCCATTCGCGCCAGTTGTCAAGCGCCCTTGAGCAACTTGAACTGATGATCAGTGTTGATATTTATCTCAATGAAACGACGCGTCATGCCGACATCATTCTTCCTTCACCTTCGCAATTACAGCGCGATCATTACGATGTACTGCTTTTGCAATTTGCGATTCGCAATGTAGCGAACTACAGCCCAGCGGTTTTACCTCTCGATGATGGACAGCCTGATGAGTGGGAGATACTTGCGAAGTTGGGATTGATAGCTCAAGGTTTCGGGCCCGATGTTGATCCTGCTCAGGCTGACGATCTCGCTATTGATGGATTAGTTCGTCACAGTGTCGGCGATCCATCATCTCCGATTCACGGACGTGATGCCGATGAGATTATTGAATTACTCAATAAAGACGGGCGATTTGGACCAGCAAGAATGTTAGACATGATGTTGCAAACCGGTCCCTATGGGGCTGGCTTTGGATTAAATCCCGATGGAGCGAGCATTGAGCTGTTGTTGTCACATCCTCACGGAGTTGACTTCGGCGCACTTGAACCGCGTTTACCTGACGCTCTGCGCACACGCAGTGGAATGATTGAGTTAGCTCCGCCAGAATTATTGGCCGATGTGGATCGATTGCATGCAGCAATCGGTGAGTTATCACAACGCGGTTTAGTTTTGATCGGTCGCCGTCATCTCAAGTCAAACAATTCATGGATGCACAACATTGATGTGTTGACAAAGGGCAGTATGCGTTGTTCGTTGTTGATGCATCCAGATGATGCTGCACATTTAGGTTTGAACGATGGTGCGCGGGCGATGGTGAGTTCGCGCGTTGGATCACTTGAAGTGGATGTTGAACTCACTCATGACATTCGTTCTGGTGTGGTGAGTTTGCCTCATGGTTGGGGTCACGATCACCCAGGCACAAAGATGAATGTCGCGGCCACACGGGCTGGTGTGAATTCGAACATTTTGTCGGATCATCTCGCTATGGATCCACTGTCCGGAACTTCGGTTTTGAATGGGATTCCGGTGACAATTGAGTCGATTCCGGCCTAAATCACCAAAAACCAGTTTCCACAGGGTTTTGCACAGGGTTTTCCCCTAAACAAAGTGGTAATTCACATGTTTATCCACTTCCTCCCCACAGGGCACATGGTTTATTCTTCACCCCACGAAGGGAGTGACGTTGTGTCTCGGATAGTGAATCGCATAAAAAGGTCGTTGAAAAGCAACAAGAAATATGCGGAGCAATTAGGGCCTCACAGTTCCCGGACCTGCGATACAGCGTCACACCTTCAATATTTTGTGTAGTTTTTCTCAACAGTATTTGTGTGACGTACGCCATATTGAATGCATCAAAACGGTCTTTTTTATGCCTCTGAGCAGGGATTTCTTGAGGATCGTTGACAAGGATGTAGTTACACTGCTGTAATATCACTACTGCTTGTGGCGACATCGGTGGTGGGGGGCGGGATACACCACATCTTGTGTTTGATGTGTCAAGATCTAGAACCTTCAAGCAATCAAGTTGTAAACTTCACCTTCTACGCATTTTCAGAAAAGGAATCAAAATGTCACTTGCCCCGGATCGTCTCGCTATCGGAATCCGCCGTCACTACACCACTACTGGGGTCCACCCCTATGACCAAGTGGCCTGGGAGAAGCGCGATGCGCGTATTTCCAACTGGAAGGACGGTTCGGTTGCCTTTGAACAACTCGATGTGGAATTCCCCGTTGGCTGGTCGCTGAACGCCACCAACATCGTGTCTCAGAAATATTTCCGTGGCACACCAGGAACTGAAGAACGCGAAACTTCGCTGCGTCAGGTTATTGACAGAGTTGCTGACACAATCACTACTTGGGGTGTCGAGGGAGGTTATTTCGTCGATCAAGCCGAGGCAGAAAACTTCAGTGATGAATTGAAGTTTATTCTCGTCACGCAACGCGCTGCGTTCAACAGTCCAGTGTGGTTCAACATCGGAGTCAAGGGTGTGCCACAGCAAGCTAGTGCTTGTTTCATCTTGGCCGTTGAAGACAAGATGGATGCCATCCTTAACTGGTATCGCGAAGAAGGAATCATCTTTAAAGGCGGATCTGGTTCGGGTATCAACCTCTCAAAGATTCGATCCAGCGTTGAGCTTTTGCAGGGTGGTGGAACCGCTTCGGGTCCAGTCAGTTTTATGCGTGGTGCTGACTCCTCTGCCGGAACGATTAAGTCTGGTGGCAAGACTCGTCGGGCAGCGAAAATGGTCATCCTTAACGTTGATCACCCAGACATTGAAGAATTCATTTGGTGCAAAGCCAAAGAAGAAAAGAAGGCTCGCGTTTTGCGTGACGCTGGATTTGATATGGATCTTGATGGCTCGGATTCATTCAGCGTGCAATATCAGAACGCCAATAACTCGGTGCGTATCACCGACGATTTCATGAACGCAGTTGTTGAAGGTAAAGAGTGGTCCTTCAGAGCGGTCAAGACAGGCGAACCAGTGCGCACTGTGCAGGCTCGTGACTTGTGGCGTCAGATAGCAGAAGCCTCGTGGGATTGCGCTGATCCCGGTTTGCAGTTCGACACCACAATCAACAAATGGCACACGTCTCATGCATCTGGTCGGATCAACGGATCCAATCCGTGCAGCGAATACATGCACATTGATAACTCGGCATGCAACTTGGCTTCAATCAACTTATTGAAGTACCTCGATGATCAAGATGTTTTTGATGTTGAGGCTTATAAGCACACCATTGAAACAATGTTCACCGCTCAAGAAATCTTGGTTGGTCGTGCCGACTATCCAACGGAGATGATCGGTGAGAACAGTCGCAAGTTCCGCCAGCTAGGTCTTGGATACGCCAACCTCGGAGCGTTGTTGATGGCTCTTGGTTTGGCTTACGATTCTGTTGAAGGTCGTGCGTGGGCTGCTTCTTTGACGAGTTTGATGACTGGCCATGCGTACGCCACAAGCGCTCGCACAGCAAGTCGCATGGGGCCACACGCCGGCTTCGCGGAGAATGAGCGCTACATGCTCAACGTGTTGCGGATGCATCGTGACGCTGATCAAGAAATCGACAACGTTGAGATCGTGCAACCCGATCTAGTAGCTGCTGCTTCGCAGTCATGGGAATCTGCAGTCCGCGACGGCGAGGAGTATGGCGTGCGAAATGCTCAGGCCACTGTTTTGGCACCGACTGGAACAATCGGTCTGATGATGGACTGCGATACAACGGGCATTGAACCAGACTTAGGTCTTGTCAAGTTCAAGAAGTTGGTGGGTGGCGGCAACATGGTCATCGTCAATCAGACGGTGCCCCGAGCCTTGACGAACCTCGGATATGAGGGTCCTGTTGTGGATCGGATCATCGCTTATATCGACACCAATAAGAGCATCGTTGATTCGCCTGATTTGAAAACTGAGCATCTGCCAGTTTTTGCTTGCTCAATGGGCGACAATACGATTCATTACGAAGGCCACGTGCGCATGATGGGCGCTGTGCAACCGTTCTTGTCGGGAGCGATCTCGAAGACCGTGAACATGCCAGAAGAAGCCACGGTTGAAGAGATTGAAGCACTGCACATGTTGTCCTGGAAACTGGGCATCAAGGCTGTGGCTATATATCGCGACAACTGCAAAGTCGGTCAGCCTTTGTCAACTGCCAAGAAAGATGATGTTAAGGCCGATGCTCCTGAGGCAGTGGCAACCGCCGTTGTAGAAAAGATCGTTGAGCGAGTGATCTCCAAGCCGGTTCGTCAGAAGTTGCCACGCAGTCGCCGCGGTCGCACTTTCGAATTCCGCGTGGCCGATTGCAAGGGCTTCGCAACGATTGGTGAATACGAAGATGGTCGTCCGGGTGAAGTCTTCTTGACGGTCTCGAAGCAGGGATCAACGTTGTCGGGCATTATGGATGCCTTCGCTAAGAGCATCAGTTACGGCTTGCAGTACGGCGTGCCAATGCGTGCCTTTGTTGAAGCTTTCGTCAACATGCGCTTTGAGCCAGCCGGCATGACTGACGATCCAGACATCCGTTTCGCTGCTTCAATCATGGACTATTTGTTCCGTCGTTTGGCCTTGGAATATTTGACCTACGACGAGCGCGAAGAAATGGGCATCTTCTCTGTGGACGAGCGTCTACAACCGACCTTGCCTGGTGTTGAAGAAACTTCGTACCAGTCGTCAAATGGTGCCGATGTAGCTACGGATCCTAAGAGCATTCCATCAGTCGAAGAATTAGTCACACAGTTGTCAATGGGTATTGCACCTGTGGCGCCCGTGAGTGATCATTCGGCAGAGATTGCTCGCAAGGCGCTCAAGCACAGCGATGCGCCGATGTGCATGCAATGTGGTGTGCAGATGAACCGTGCCGGTTCATGTCACGCATGCCCATCGTGTGGGAGCACCAGCGGCTGTAGCTGATAATGCCATGGTCTAGATAATCTCGGTGTCGTTGGTGGAGAATTCTCCGCTCTCGGCACCGAGATTTTTATATGGCCTGTTGCCCCTCAACGAGACCTTGCTCGTAGGCCTCCACGGCACGTGCTTGGTCAAAGAGATGTTGGGGCATCGTGGCGATTTTTGCTGTGGTGGTATTCGGAGCGAAAAGTCGCACCTTTCCGAGATTGGTCTTTTGCCACTGGTCAATTTCACGTTGAGTATTGCGCTCCACAATGTTGTTGAATGGTCCAAACATTGCGCCTGCAAGCGGGGCGATCACAATCAGTACATCTGCCGACGCCGCTATGTCGACGCTCACCCCTGAGCGCACGCCACCGTCGATATACAAACGCCCATTGACTGGCTGTGGAGCAAATAAGCCAGGTACTGCGGACGAAGCAGCGACCATCGTCGCGAGAGGAATCAACGCACCATCTAGCTCGGTGCGCTTTAAACCTCGCACAGCACAGGCCACAACATGGACATTGGAACGCATTGCATCTCCGAAAACCTGATGTGTTGACTGAGTAAGAATTCCAGCGCGAAAATTTGGAAAACGCGGGATCTTGACGTCTTTAAGGTCGGAAAAGGTCACGCCGAGAGCAGTGGCCGCCGCCGCCCACGAGCCTGCCGACGTACCAAGCATTGGCGCTGTTGAAAGATCGATACCTTGTTGGCGCAGTCCTTCAATGACTCCCATGGCATATCCGATACCGAATAAGCCACCGCCACCGAAGGCGCCAGCGAGTGGAACATTGGCTTTTTCGGTCATGGTCAATGTCTACCAGTCAGTTGGTTTGTAGTCCTTGAGGAACTGCCCCCAAATATGCGAGCCAGTATTTGCTCCATCAATGATGGGGTCAACGATGCGGGCGGCACCATCAACAATGTCGAGCGGTGGATGAAAGTGATGTTCGGATCGCTTGCGGTCGGCGAGATGCGCTGGATCTTCGTCATTGATCCAGCCAGTATCAACACTGTTCATATGAATGCCATCGGCATGATAATCAGCCGCAGATGTTCGTGTCATCATGTTCAGCGCAGCCTTAGCCATGTTGGTGTGGGGGTGACGAGTGGTTTTTAGTTTGCGGTAAAACTGACCCTCAACCGCTGACACATTGACGATGTGCTTATCGCGGTTCTCAGTGCGCAACATCAATGGCTTCAATCGAGCGTTGAGAACAAATGGTGCAACAGCATTCACGAGTTGCGTTTCAAGTAACTCAACTGATGACACCTCCGCAAGTGTGAGTCGCCATGAGTTGCGATCGCGCAAGTCAATTTGTTGTAAGTCTTGATCGAGTTGACCTTCTGGAAATAGATGGGATGGCAAGTCGTGATCTTCAGCGATCAGTTCGGCCTGTGATAATTCGGCCGAACGAGTAATTCCTGGGGCTGTTACGGGAGCGAGGCCAGCAAGTTCCAGCGCGCCGTCTTCGGCCGAGGGCAACATGTTGTAACCCCGCAAACCTTCGTAAGCACCCACGAGTTCGCGCACATGTGGTGGCATATCGGCAATTGACGCATTCTCCAGTTCCATCATGTGGCGATAGAACTCGGGTGGGCGGCGCACCGTTTGACAGGCATTGTTAACGATGTAGTCGAGACGATCGTATGTGGCCATCACATGCTGACAAAAGGCTTCAACACTCGGTGTGTGGCGTAAGTCGAGCCCATAGATCTCCAGGCGATGACCCCATTGGGCGAAGTCGGCTTCGGATGCATAACGCATGGCCGAATCGCGGGGAAAACGAGTGGTGACAATCAGGTGCGCTCCAGCACGCAATAACTTGATGCCGGCCTGGTAACCAATTTTGACTCGGCCACCAGTGAGTAATGCAACACGGCCACTCAAATCCGCTGTTTCCCCACGTTTGTTGTAATTGAACTCGGCGCACTCAGGACAGAGTTGATCGTAAAAGAAATGAATCAGCGTGTACTTCACCTTGCAGACGTAACAGTGTTGTTCTTTATTGGTCTCAGCAAAGGCCGCACTGGTTTCGTCAGTGTCGTTGATCTCGTCACCCTCAATAAGTTCGGGCGGAAAAACGTTGGGAGTCACAAATACTGGTTTGGCGCGTAGGGCGCGAATGGCGGCTTGTGCGAGATTTTCTTGGTGGCGAGCAGTTTTCTCATTCTTGTCGTTGCGACGCTGATCTTTGATTAAACGACGGCGCAGGGTGAGGTCAGGTTCGTAAAGATCGCCAGCCAAACTCAGTAATTGAACCCTTAACTCGGTGGGGATATCAGCCAAAAGGCCACGATCTGCGACAAGCATCTGCAGCAACGCAACAGTCGCTTCTACCTCAGAGTCAATGTCGTCGTATGTAGGTGCTTCGTCCGACATTGACAGATTTTCAGGCTTGAGGTTCGAGCAACACCAAAGGAATTTCGCGTTGCGTCCGCTCTTGGTAGCCGGCATAACCGGTGTACACCGACGTGATCTGGGGCCACATTGTGGATCGCTCTTCGGGCGTCGCAAGACGGGCTGTGCGCACTGACTTCTTGCCGCGAATGTCCACTTCAACGTTTGGGTCGGCCTGAAGGTTTAAGAACCATGCGGGATGATCATCATCGCCGCCCTTAGATGCCACGATGACCCAGGTTTCACCCAATTGCATCGGCGAGGTCAACATGATGGTGCGCTTCTGACCACTTTTACGACCAGTTGTGGTGAGTTTGAGAACGGGCATCTTGCCCGCGTCCCAGCCGAATTTGCCGAAGGACACCGCAAGCAAGGATTTGTGGAGGGCGTTCATGGTCTTGAGAGTGAATCGGCTCGGCATAGCGTTTACGGTATCGGCGTTACCAATCGCCGCGTCGCCCAGCTTTTTTCTCACCGTCTTTTTTCTTCCCCGCAAGACGCCGTTCAACGGCCCCTTTGCTTGGCTTGGTTTTGCGTCTCGGCGGAGCGGGAGGCGCAGCAGCGGCATCAATCATCTCACTGAGTTTCTGGACGCAGGATTGACGGTTACGCCACTGACTCCGGCTTTCTTGGCAGGTGACGGTGATCGTCTCGCCGAGGGCTTCGATCACCCGAGCCAATTTGGTGGGCGAACCCAACAAAGCAGCCGTAGACACGCTGAGCGTGGCCTTAGAGGAGACCTTGTTGACGTTTTGACCACCAGCACCCGTTGAACGAGCGAAGGACCAGGCGATGGCATCCTCGGGAACTTCAATACCGCGTGACGTCTGCACCCTGCCATCTTGACCGTTCTCGGTAGGTAAAGAAGTGTTTTACGCTCGGGAATCTACCTCAGACGATTTTTCTACCGAGAACGCTTGGCTAGTTGCGGGGGACTTTGATCCACGGGATGGCTTTATCCACGCGAGGTTCGCCGGGCAGGCCAAGAACTTGTTCGCCCAAGATATTGCGCATGATCTCACTCGTGCCACCCTCGATGGAGTTTGCCCGTGAGCGCAAAAACGAATGTCGTACGCCACCTTCTGCGCCATCCACAGAGAGACCGTCAGGGCGACGGAAAGTGAAGTCGAAATCAATCATTCCGTTGGCACCGAGCAATCCAACTGTGAAAGCGGTGACGTCTTTATTGAATTCGGCGAGCATCAACTTGGCGATGGAACCTTCTGGTCCGGGGTTACCTGCCTTGGCCGCCGCCGCTCCACGGGCGTTAGTGAGGCGCAGTACTTCACTACGGCACCACAACCTCATCATCTGATCCTTATGAGCTCCCGTTTGTAGATCGCTTGGAAGTTCGTTCCAGATACGCACTGTTTCATCGATTGGACCCCGACGCTTGCTATTACCACCGCCACCGCCACCAATAGCGGTGCGCTCATTCATCAAAGTTGTGAGTGCGACTCGCCAACCGTCGCCGATATCGCCGACACGTTGTGTATCAGGCACACGTGCGTCGGTCATATAGACCTCGTTAAATTCGGCTTCGCCAGTAATTTGGCGTAACGGTCGAACTTCAACACCGGGTGAATGCATATCGATCGCGAAATATGTCATGCCTTTGTGCTTGGGCTGTTCGGGATCGGTGCGTGTCACGAGCATGCCCCAGTCCGCCAAGTGCGCCAAAGTATTCCAGACCTTTTGTCCGTTGACGACCCATTCATCGCCATCGCGAACTGCACGTGTACCAAGGCCGGCAAAGTCGGATCCAGCACCTGGCTCACTGAATAACTGGCACCACTTCTCTTCGCCAGTGAACATCGGTCGCAAGAAACGCTTCTGCACCTCATCGGATCCGTGAGTGGCAATGGTGGGACCCGCTAAGGCAATGAAAAATGTGGCTGGGTCTTGAGGGGCCGCTCCCGCTTTGCGTAAACCCTCTTCAACAAGGCGATTGAGATCAGGGCGTACGCCAAGTCCGCCACGGCCCACGGGAAAATGCACCCAGGCTAAACCTGCGTCAAAACGCAGACCACGAAAGGTGACATTGTCCATTTTCTTCGGATCGTGGGCGGCGAGAAAATCGGCGAGAGCATTCTCTACAAGCGCACGTGATGTATCAAGAGTTGTCGTAGTCATGCATTAATTCTTACACGCTGACTGGGCGAACTCTCAAGCGCAACGAGTAAAAAACATCTGATCAGCGCACAAAATGGCGAGTTACGGTCGTTTAAGAGATGTGAGATTCATAGTCAATGAGAGGGGTAATGATGACCAAGAAATTTGATGCTCGGCCCAAGTCGGTGGTCAAGAAGCGGACCGACAAGCGCAGGCGTGTGCCAGTTGCGATGCTCCGCGAGGCCGAGCGCCGGACTGCGCAAATATTGGCAGATCCCAGATTTAACTTGGAAATCTGGGAGGCTGCGGGTATGCCCGCTGAACGTGGATTTATGTTGCGCCAGTTCATCCAATTGCCACCGTGTGAGGAACCTCTTGGATGGCGCGATCCGAATGTCGAAGATGAGAGTTTTTGGCCCAAGAAGCGCTCTGGCTTATCCATTTTGTGGCTCCGTCGAGCCACCGACTTTCCACAAGTGATCGGCTGAATGATGGGTCTCTTTGGGGCATACCTGTCGTACCGACATGGAAAAAAGAAGGGTCAGCGAAAGGCCCAGTTAGCGAGTGAGATTGAGGCTGAACGTGATGCCCGTCGTCTTCGTCGTACCGATCCGTTGTGCCCAACATGCGGCTATCACTTCAGTCAGCATTCTCACGACTCTGCCAAGCGCTGCCCGAATTACTCGTAGCACCGCCGGCGAGTTGATTTCACAAACTGCTGGGGATACCACCGAGTGCGCCACGGGCCTGCACCCGTTCCATGAAATCGGGGAGGTAGGCATCAGTTGGATGCGCGCGCACCATTTCATCAAGAATCACGGCGTCAGCGCCCACCAAGATACGCCACTCACCTCGTTTGACTCCATTCAAAATAATAGTTGCCGCTTCGGATCCCGACATCGGAGCATTGTCGCGAAAAGCCTCACCTTGAGCTTGAATTCCTACACGAAGATCTTCGTCGCTGGCGCCGCTGAGATCGATGCCAGCCTTGGTGAAGCGGGAGCGCATCTGTGCGATTTGCTCTGCGGTCATCTCTTTTGGATCAGCTCCCAGCAACTTGCGCGAGTTGATGGCGATTGAGGTTCCGATATGGCCGGGCATGACAAGCGAAGCGCGTAGCGTCGGCGCATTCATCCGAAAGTCAGTGATCAGCGCTTCAGTAAAACCCTTGACCGCGAACTTGGCGGCGCTGTAAGCCGTGTGAGGAACGTTCGGCCCGAGCGACGCCCAAAAACCATTGACTGAACTCGTATTAATCACATGACCGATCGGGGCATCGAGCAACATGTGCAAGAAGGCGCGAGTGTTGTAGTACACGCCGTACCAGCACACACCAAAGGTTTTTTCCCAGTCGTGACGGTCCTCCTCAATAATGCTGCCGCCACCGCCGATGCCAGCGTTGTTAAATAACAAGTTGACATGTGGACGCCATGCCGCCACGGCATCACGAAATGCGAGAACCTGCGTCTCAATCGAGACATCGGCAATGAAGGTCAGTATGTGTCCCGAGTTTCCGTCAGATGCACAGATCGATGCGGTCTCCGCGAGGGTGTCCTCCATGACATCGCAGGTCGCCACATCACATCCGTCGGCGGTGAGTTGACGAACCAACTCACGACCCATGCCGGTGCCGCCGCCAGTGACGACGGCAACTCGGCCGGTGAATCCATTTTCAAAACGTTCGCTCATGAGTCTCTCCACTTTAAAATGAGTAGTTGACTCTAGAACTTAGTCGGCTGACTCAGGACTTGAACGGGTCGTTCGGGTCAAAGCGCTTGTTGCGACCTTTATTGGAGCTACGAGACATCGAATGCAGCATCTTCATATCGCGTTCACCGAAATGCTCAAGGCGTTGAGTGAGTTCATTGATCTCGTCAATTTCCCGCTGATCAGCACCTGTCGCAACCAAGATGGCCACTACCTGGTTGAGAAGAATGCGGGCTTTGTCAATATGACCTTCCCGAGCGTGCTTGATCGCTGCTTTGCGCAAGTCGGCAATCTGCAATAAAAGGACCTGCTTGGTGACCTCGATATCCATCTCGCGGAGGTCGCTGGCATTTTCCGTGGACTCGAGGTCGATTGGGATCGTCAATTCATGGAGTTCAACTGATCCAATGGTTGAGGCCCAACGTAGAACCAAGTGGGCAACTGTGAATGTGCCGACTCCCAGTCGGGGACGCAATGTGAAACGTACGACAACACGTCGCACCTCATCACTAAAGGCATCGCCGATCATGATCTGACGAGCCCCTGGAGCTCCGGGGACGTCAACGCCGTCGAACTCGTTGAGAACTTCAAACGCGGCGGTGGCCTCAGTGGGTTGAATCTCCAAAGAGATATTTTGCGCAACGACTGAGGCCAGCCCATCAAACTCAGCATTGAAAACATTGAGTGCTTGATCGGGGCCGGCGCACCAATAATCGTTACCACGCCCAGCATCTGCCATGGCAGCCAACAATTTTTCGTCATATCCGTCGGCAAAACCGATCATTGAAGTGGAGACACTATGAGATGTAGCTCCGCGGACCATGGTGCACAATTCGTCGCTATCAGTCACGCCGGAGTTGGCATGTCCGTCGGTGAGGACGATGATTCGTTTAATCGCCGGTAATGACCCCGTGTTTGGTGTGGCCGAGTTCAGAATTTCAAATCCCTTCAGCCAGCCACCCGATAAATTCGTTGAGCCACCGCTGTGAATATTCAGAATGCGATCGCGGACCGCAGGCAGGCTGTGGTGCGCGAGGGGCAGCACAACATCGATGGCTGTATCAAAACTGATCACCGCAATGCGATCATTGGGGCCAGCGACACGGATCAGTTCGAGAACTGCGCGACGCACGGAATCAAGTGGTTCTCCTTCCATTGAACCTGAACGGTCAACGACCAAGGCGATATCCAGGGGGGCTCGCTCAGTCGCAGGGGAAGGTGGTGCGGTGAGTTCGAGCATCATGTTGACGATCTCGTCGTGTCGCACGAGGATGATTGATTGATCGAGGCGGACTAGTGGTTTCATGATTTTTTCTTCTTTCTGTTGGGGTAAAAATCTCTAGTGGTAGTAACGACGCAAGTCGGTCGAAGTGTGCATTTACCCAGCGTGAGGGGATATTCTTGGAAATGTCTCAAGGCCCGACGAGGATGGACCGATAACTCTTATCGTGATGAGCCAACAGTTTTTTGAGAATCTTGAGACGAGCGAAGTGAAGCCCCCACGAAACTTTCGTTTCGCCCCGTGCATGCTGTCGATTGCCTTTGTCGCCTACGGCGTCATCGTGCTGGCGATGCTGACCACGCCTTGATCAGGGTTCTGACTTGGAATCTTTGGTGGCACTTCGGTCCATGGCAAGAACGTCAGAGCGTCATTGAAGAGGTTCTGCGCGATGAGAATCCTGATGTCGTGTTCTTGCAAGAGGTACACACCACGGAGCAACAGGCGCAAGATTTTGCCGCCACACTGAATTACCAAGTTGTCGTCACTCAAAGTGAATGGCAGATGGGTAATGCCATTTTGTCGCGTTGGCCGATTATTCGTCATGGTCAAATTGCGTTACCTAATGCCAAGGGCGACCCCGCTCACCGTCGAGCATTATTTGCGGTACTTGATTCTCCCTGGGGACCTTGGCCAGTGATCTGTACCCATCTCGATCATCGCTTCGATGAATCAAATGTACGAATGTTGCAGGTTGATGCAATCGCCGATCTTGCTTTGAGTTTACGCGGAGATCCGAAAATAGATTTGCCAGTTCTACTTGGTGGTGACTTCAATGCAGTGCCCGATAGCGACGAGATCCGACGTTTGACCGGTCGTACATCAGTGAGACACCCGAATTTAGTGTTTGCTGATATGTGGGAATTACGCGGTGAGCACAGTGGTCATACGTGGAGTAGCGATAATCCGTATCTAGCGGATGCCAATTGGCCAAATCGCCGCCTTGATTATCTGTTCGTGAGTTGGCCGAGACCCAAGCCTGCTGGACATCCGTCAAAGATTTGGCTTGCGGGAGTCCACCCGATTGATGGGGTTCAGGGTAGCGATCACTACGCCGTCGTCGCCGATGTTCGAGTCCCAGAAATTCTTTCGGGGGCGACTCCCTCCTCTTAGTTCGTCAGTCCCTCTGAGCGAGTAAGTTCGGTCAGGTCATGGCTACTTTACGTTTCAGTTTCGGCACGATGGGTTCTGGCAAAAGTACGCTTGCTTTGCAGATTCATTTTAATTTGGCGGTGAGAGATCGCAGAGGTCTGCTACTGACCAAACTTGACCGCGATGGAACTCAGGTCACGAGTCGCCTTGGAGTCTCGGCACCTGCCGTTGAGGTTTCACAGTCCATTGATTTGTTCGCTCTTGCTGAAACAAGAATGCCGCTCGATTTTATTGTCTGCGATGAAGTGCAGTTCTATTCAGTTGAGCAGTGTGACCAGTTAGCGCGCATTGTTGATGATCTCGGGGTAGATGTCTACGCCTTTGGTCTGATCACTGACTTTAAAGGCTTATTGTTTGAGGGCACAAAGCGAATGCTTGAAGTTGCTGATGAGCGAGTTGAGATGCAAGTTGAAGCGCGTTGTTGGTGTGGTTCGCGGGCTACACACAATGCCCGTGTGATAAACGGTGTTGTTGTCTATGAAGGTGAAACCGTCGTTGTGGGCGACACTAATGATGTCGCTACGCCATTGTTCGGCGATGTCGTGCGCTATGAACTTCTCTGTCGCCGCCATTATGTGCGTGGCGATATGGGACAAGAAAAAACTTTTTAGTGCCAAGCGCAAGGCATGCGCTTGATGCCGTTGATGAATGAACTCTGCAACAGGGCTGGCTCACCCGTGATGCGCATCTTTGGGAGGCGGCGGCGAATTTCGTCAAACATCACGGAGATCTCTCGGCGGGCCAGATTTGCACCGAGGCAGAAATGTGGGCCACCTGCACCAAAGCCAACCTGAGCTGTGCTTGACGAACGGGTGATGTCGAAAGCAAAGGGGTCGTTGAAAGAGCGCTCGTCGCGGTTGCCTGAGCAGTACCACATCACGACTTTTTCACCGGCAAGAAGTTTTTGTCCTGACAACTCGGTGTCTTCTGTAACTGTGCGGCGGAAGTGGATCACTGGCGTTGCGTAACGCACAATTTCTTCAACTGCAGATTTAGTGTTGGCATCGAAATCGGTGAACCACAGATCTTTCTGCGCTGGGTTGTCAGTGAGCAATTTCATGCCGTGACTGATTGCATTACGCGTCGTCTCGTTACCGGCCACGACTAACAAGATGAAGAAAGAACCGAACTCTTGGGCAGTGAGTCGCTCACCATCAACAACGGCATTCATCATTGCCGAAGTCACATCATCTTGTGGATGAGCGATTCGACTTTCACCGAGGGCTTGAGCGTAGGTGAACATTTCAAAAGCGACCTTCATCAGGTCTTCAAGCGATGAGCCGAACTCTGGATCCCCGACACCCAAGATGACATTGGTCCAATGAAAGATTTGCTTGTGATCTTCTTCGGGGATGCCCATCATGTCGCAGATAATCCCGAGTGGCAAGGCTGCAGCAATCTCCTCAACGAAATCGCATTCACTATTGGGAAAGCGCTCAATGAGTTCGGTGACTAGTCGCTCGGCACGGGAGCGCACTTGGTCTTCAATGCGGGCGACTTCCTTGGGGGCGAATCCGCGCGAGACGATGCTGCGTAAGCGGAAGTGCTTAGGGTCATCCATGTTGATCATGGAGCCGAAGAACTCGTTCATCTCCATCGGTAGGTCTCCGATATTGGAGCCTTTCCCGCTGCAGAAAAGTTGTGGATTACGACTGATCTGCCAGATGTCGTCATGTCGCGTAATAGCGCGATACCCAGGTCCAGTGGGGAAGGGTGAGTCTTCAATAACGAGTTCTTTGAAAAAAGCAAAGGGGGATTCGTCGCGTAGGGTTTTGAAAGCACCTTCGCGAAAGAGGCGGTCCTTGAGCCAGAACTCGGGCGATGAAAGGTCGATGTCAGAGAGGCTGACTTTGGGGAGGGATTCGGCTGTGATCTTGCTCATGGGTAGTAACCGTAGTCGTCGAGAACCGCAATCGTCTGTTCGGCAATTCGTGAGTCGAGCGAGACAATGAAATTCAGAGGTGGCAAGATGCAATCGTGAGTAACGAAACGGTCACTATGTTCACCTTTTTTGTCGACGCCGAAGTCTTTGGTGGTGGGGGATACGAGGCCGCTGCTTTGGCAGCTGACGAGAGTGATCTTTTCGATGCTGGGGTCTACAAGGTGGAGATCCCCAAGGGATTTGCTGGTGATCTAGGAGATCGCGTCCCAGTTCGCGTCACCGGTACGGCACGGGGTCTGATGTTCTACGCCAAGTTGTTGAACATCAAGGAGGAAATGCAGCTCGAAGAACTTGGTCGTGTACGGGCGGCAGCCCTTGCTCGCGACGATGATCAATAAAATTTGAGGTGACGGTGAGTCAGTCTGTAAGCGGGATTCTGTGAATCAGGTTGCCCCGATCCGGTAACCATCCATCTATGCGGTCTACCCGAGGAGTTTCCAGTTGCCTGGATG
Organism: Ilumatobacteraceae bacterium; assembly: GCA_009694465.1. GTDB lineage: Bacteria > Actinomycetota > Acidimicrobiia > Acidimicrobiales > Ilumatobacteraceae > Casp-actino8. Next base: position 347 of record SHUW01000006.1, on the reverse strand, counting down.
GACGGACCGCCCATCTCCTCTGCTTGACCTTGCTCCGAATGGGGTTTGCCGAGCCATGTCAGTCACCTGGCATGCTGGTGCGCTCTTACCGCACCGTTTCACCCTTACCTGATCTGGTTTCCCAGCCATCGGCGGTTTCTCTCTGTTGCACTGTCCGTAAGGTCGCCCCCACCTGGCTCGCGCCAGCACTCTGTCCTGTGGAGTCCCGACTTTCCTCGACTGGTTTGCACCAGTCGCGGTCACCCGACTAACTCACCGTCGGAGTGCAGTGTACGAGCCAAATCAGGCTCGCCATCTCAGTCCTCGTAGATCAACGAATTGAGGCTGGGTGTTTCGAGATTGATGGT
>SHUW01000005.1 GCA_009694465.1 Ilumatobacteraceae bacterium | reverse complement strand
GCTTTTCACTCCCGTCGCCAATGCCCAGTCCGTTCAGTCCTCCCAGACGGGCCAGAATTCCCAAGGTCCGCTCTCCCTTCAATCCAGCTTGAAATTTGGAGCGAGAGGATCAGCGGTTATTGCCCTTCAACAGGCGCTGATCACCCGCGGCGTGGCCGTCGCTGGTGGCGCTGATGGCATCTTCGGCAAAGTGACCCGCAAGGCTCTGAAAACTTTCCAATCCAACAACGAATTGATCCCTGATGGACAACTCAATTCAACAACTGCTTATTTACTGGGACTTGGACCAATCCCAACGTTGCCGCAGCGCGGCCAACGCGGAATCGGAGTCACCCAACTCCAGCAAGCACTGATTAATTCATCAATTTCTGTCAAGGGAGGCGCAGACGGAATTTTTGGCGGCGCAACAGCGGCGGCAATTACAGCATTCCAAACATCCCATGGGATCAAAGTCACCGGTGTCGTGAACCTCACGACTGCTATCGCTCTCGGCCTCGTTCCCGGAAGCCAACCCCTCAATGTCCAACCCACGACAACGACAACTATCGCAACAACAACAACAACCGTTGCGCCTACGACAACGACTGTGCCGATCGTTGCCGTATTCGCCGCTGTGGGTCAAACAGGGGAAAACGTCAAGACTCTCCAGAAAGCTTTGCTGACCTCTGGAGTCGCTCTTCAAGGCGGGGCGGATGGCAAGTTTGGACCTGCCACAGCAGCGGCAATCAAGGAATTCCAAACTGCATTACGAATTATCTCGACGGGCATTGTTGATCAACTCACTGCTCAACTTCTTGGACTTGTGGCTGGACCTGCTCTCCCGAAATTGGGTGACTCTGGTTCATCTGTGGCGAAGATGCAGACGCTCCTGATTACCGCTGCGATCACAGTTCCTGGTGGCGCTGACGGGAAGTTTGGACCTGCCACACAAAAAGCGATTGCCGCATATCAAACGACTCAGGGTTTTGCTACGACCGGAATCGTCGATCTCCTCACGGCCCTCGCTCTCGGAGTTATTCCCGGGCGGATCGTCACCAGTGTCCCAACGACGAGCACATCAGTGCCTCCAACTACGGCGCCACCTGCGCCACCTGCAATGAAAGTCGCCGTTTTCCCCGTTCTTGGCCCCTGCTGGTTCGGTGACACATGGCAAGCACCCCGCCCTGGTGGTCGTCAGCATCAAGGTGTTGACATCATCGCCAAGTCCGGCACACCGCTCTACGCCGCCAACAACGGAAGAATTTCACGCCAATCTTTCGACCGTGTCGGATCCTTGGGGGGCAACACAATCACCCTCACCGCGGCTGACGGAACATACTTCTTCTACGCCCACCTCTCCACTTTCGCCGATGGCATCGCTGTCGGATCCGAAGTCGTGGCCGGACAAGTCATTGGATATGTCGGCAATACCGGTAGCAGTTCAACACCCCACTTACACTTCGAATATCACCCCTACGGTGGGGCCGCAGTCAACCCGTATCCCCCAGTCAAAGCCATTGACGGATGCAAGATCACGACTCCCCCGACGACTATTCCTCCGACGACAACTATTGCCCCTTGATAGTGAGTTTTTCTCTTAGTGCATCAAACAGTGTTTGACCCACGAGATGAGCATCAAGGGAAATGTTGCTACCACAGTGAAAAATGTCCTCAAGATTCGGCTTAGGCGCATGAAGCAGAGCCAAGAAAATCTCTGGTCTCCAAGCAAGCGATACAACTATTTGAAAGCGCGCCCACTCACGAGTTCTGCGCTGACTGATGCCGACGACTTTATGCCCATCGTTCGTAAAGACTTCTCCTGGACCCCGGCCCGCAAAACAAATGAGCGTTGACCAGTCAGTTTTCTCCATCGCTGTTTCATGAAGAGTTAGATCAGCCACGCCAAGATCGGTCAGAACTTGCTGAAACAACTTCCCTAACCACAACGGGGCCTGACCAATATCGTTGACTGACAGTTCGTGTGTAGCAGGCAGCACAACATCAATCCACACTGTTGTCTCACTTGAGAGCAGCACTGCCCCGCCGCCACTGCGACGCTTCACAATTTCAATGCCACGTTTGAGACATTCCGTTGAATTGACCACGGAAAGGTCTTGCGTTGATCCCAAGACCAACGCCGAGTGTGTCGGTGTGAACCACCAAATATGAGGATGAGGATCAGTCGGCAATGGTCGAGCATGAAAATCTACCGCCGAGCCAACGACAATCTCGGTCACAACGCCAGTCATAACTGCGCCAGATATGGCTTCCAAAGATCAGGCACACTTCCCGCAGCAACGGTCACCCACGCTAATTCCTTGGGAATCAGCGGTGTTTTCGCCAATTTCATTCCAGCCTCATCGGGAGTCCGATCTCGCTTACCAAGATTGCATTTGCGACAGGCGGCAACCACATTTTCCCAAATGTGCAGGCCCCCTCGCGAACGGGGCATGACATGATCAAGTGAATCGGCGATTCCAGCGCAGTACTGACAGCGATTGTCATCGCGTGCGAAAACGGCGCGTCGCGATAACGAGGTACGACGGTGATACGGCACCTTGACTACATAGCGCAGACGAATCACCGATGGATTTGGCAAAGACAATCGCTCCGAACGAAGAAAACTTTCATCGTGCTCAATGAGGTCAGCCTTATCGCCCAGAACAAGGCAAATAGCGCGACGCGACGACACCACACTCAACGGCTCATAAGTTGCGTTTAGAACGAGGGCACTTTGCATCAGAACTCAATGACCTTGCGCACAATGAAAAAAGGAAAAATTCACGACCGCGCATCCCAGTCGCGCACCCAACGCAAATACCTCAGGACATCAGGCAAGTTTGCCTGCGGCGAATGACCACCGTATTGCGTCTCAAGGCGAAACTTCAGGTAGTCCTTTCGAGGAATTGGCAAATACGGCCAATGAGCCCACCACCGCTGGGGAATCATCCGAGTACCGACGCTGAGCGCTATGAGCCAATAATGTGGCCGCAGCAAGAGCCCGAAAATGATCATCATCATGCTCTGCGTACGCCGGAAAATAGCCATACCTAGCGCGGTTCTTTTGGAAGTCCAAGCACCATTTCACCAATGATATTCGACTGAACTTGTGAGGATCCTGCGTAAATAGTTCCTGCCCGAGCATTGAGAAATGCACCAGTCCAACTGGCGCTTGAGTTCGGAGCACTGCGATCATCGGGCTGGAAAGCATTTAATGGTTGTCGTCCCTCAGGACACATCGCTGCTGCGCCAAGAATTTCTAGAGATATCTCGGTCACTGCCTGATGATATTCACTCCAATAGCGCTTAAAGATTCCACCATCTGGACCCGGATGACCGCCCTTTAAAAATTTAGTCAGCGTTCGCAAACCTAGATAACGCATGATTTGCACCTGCGAATAAGCCCATGCCAACTTCTGGCGCATCCGTGGATCTTGGTCGACTCCGTATTCTTTGGCCAACAACAATAAACGATCCAGTTCAGCCTGGAAACGAACCGGCACAGTAGCTGCACCTTCACCACGTTCGTATCCCAACAATGTCATCGCTACTGCCCAGCCATTATTTAGACCACCGATGACATTTTCTTTCGGGCACACCGCATCGGTGTAGAAAACCTCATTGAATTCGCTGTCACCGTTGATCATTTTTATGGGGCGAACTTCAATTCCTGGCTGACGCATATCGACGAGAAGAAAGGAGATCCCCTTATGCTTCGGACTATCCGGGTCGGTGCGTGCCAAAGTAAAAATGTGATCAGCCAAATGTCCTGCTGATGTCCAAATCTTTTGACCATTGAGGATCCACTGATCTCCGTCAAGAGTGGCCCGAAGCCCCAAACTTCCTAAATCGCTTCCTGCATTGGGTTCGCTATAACCCTGGCACCAGATATCTTCGTTGGACAAAATCCGCGGCAGGTAATGCTCTTTTTGCTCCTCGGTGCCCCAGGCCAGCAGAGTATTGCCGAGCATCGTGATACCAAAAGCATCGTTACTTCCACCCGTCGGCACACCGGCCTTGGCGAATTCCTCTGCCAAAATCACCTGCTCAAGAGCCGACATTCCGCCGCCGCCATACATCGCTGGCCAACCGGGGGCTAGATAGCGCTGGTGATAGAGAATTTTGCGCCACTCGGTGACCCACGCTTGTGCTTCATCGGCGGGCAAGGTGCCGATGCCCTGCCAATCATCGGACAGATTGGCCTTCAAAAATGACTTTACTTGGTCTCGAAAAACCTCTACTTCGGAGTCGTACATCGGACGCATAGGTGTGAACCTAGTCGCGATGCTCAGGTTTCGCCGATCTTGCGTCGCGCAATTGCTGCCGCACCGATCAAAGCAGAGCTGTCACCGAGTCCCACTGGGACAATATCCGCCCCAGCCAAGAAGGACAGTTTGGATCGCAAGACGAATTCGCTGTTGGCCGCCTGAAAAAATGCTTCTCCCCATCCGAGAGCGACACTCCCTCCCACAACGACTCGCGAAATATCGGCCACAGCCGCCACGCTGGCACATGCACGACCTAAAAGTTGTCCACTCCGTTGCACCACATTGGCGGGCGCGTACATTGGGTCACGACCAGTCTGTAGAAGAATCGCGGGCCCTGAGATATACGCCTCAAGACACCCAAAACCGCCACATAAACAGGCGCGCCCATCGGGTTCAACAATGATGTGACCAATATGCCCAGCATTACCTTGACGCCCATCGAGAAGTTGTGAGTCGAGCACTAATCCTGCTCCCACCCCAGTACCGACAACTACTGCCATGAAGTTTTGTAGGTGCGCCGTAGCCCCCATCCAGCCCTCAGAGAGAGCCAATGCTTTGGCATCGTTATCCGCGAAAGTTGGCAGAGCAGTGATGTCAGCCACCATCGAGCGCAACTCGAAGTCACGCCATGCCGCAATGTGCAACGGTGATACCTTCTCGCCGTTGGGGGTCATCGGCCCACCGCATGCCACACCGCAAGCCAGCAACTCAACATCTGAAATTGAAGCCTGAACTCTTTTGATCAGATTTGCCAAAGTTGTCCACGGGTCACGCGCTGGCGTCGGCACCCGATCTCTCAGGATGATCTTCCCATCAAGGCCTACGACCGCCGCCGCCAACTTGGTTCCCCCAATATCAACAGCCAAAATTGCGGCAACTTTTTCTTGCTCGTTGACGACGCCTAACACTGTTGACACGTATTCCTCGACACAACTATTCGATGTCAGTATTAAGGAAGTCGACGACCTGCAGAAGCTCGCGCTTTGCGAATCGCTCCCGCAACATCTTGAAGTCCCGCTTTACCCATTGCCCGCGCATTTCGTTCAATGACGGCGGTCAGCGCCAACATCGCCACAAAGGCCACGAAGGCGGCCATGAAGTGCACTTGTAAAAGGGCGACAAGAAGTACCAGTCCGATAACTAAACCGAAGATCGCTCGACGGACAGTTCGCGCCGAATGGGAGTACAAACCGGATGGGGACACTGCTTGAGCAAACTTGGAGTCATTTTGTAGTTCTTGTTCAATTTGTCGCAGTATGCGCTGTTCATCATCTGACAAAGACATGGCGTCACCTCCTGGTTATTGCTGGAATGTCACTGTTTAGATCTCTAGTCTTACAGCCCCGCCACCTGAAATCAAAGCATGGGCAATCATTTCGTGTCATTGCCGTTCGGCCCCCATGGCGATTCTCCAAGTTTGCGTCTGTCGGGTCGCACAAGCGCGCTGAACGGGTTGATCGCATCGCGTCCAAACCTTTTTCGTATCTCATCAATCGCCGCACTTGCCGAACTCCAGTGACCATCAATGTCAGCCGCCGTCTGGCCCCCACCCGAATCGCTCTCTTGAGCGAGCGCATCAAAGCCAAGCAATGAAAGTTGCTCAACTGGTTCCACCAAACCACTCACGCTAAAACCAATCAGGCGCACTCCGACGGAGGGATCGATGAGTTCCAACACCGACTCCAAGGCCTTGACCATCGCTGGCGCCGAGGACAGGGATGACCCTGGCGTCGTTGAACGAGTAATCGTCTCAAAGTTCGCATAGCGGATCTTTAATGTCAAAGTGCGAGCTGCGCAGCCGTGAGCACGCAAGCGACTAGCGACTGCATCAGCCAGTCGCACAACCTCACGGCGCATAGCATCGCGATCAGTGATGTCATGAGAGAAGGTCTCTTCATGACCAATAGATTTCAGATCTCGCTCAACTTCAACAGGGCGCTCATCAACTCCTTGGGCTAACGCAAACAAATGGCGGCCATGCGACTTTCCTAGCGCATGTTCCAAATTCGTTGCGCCCAGAGTGATCAAATCGCCGACAACAGCGATTCCAAGTCGTTCCAATTTTGCCAAGGTTGCTGGGCCCACACCCCATAAGGATTTCACTGGAAGGGGATGCAAAAATTCCAATTCGTTACCAGGTGTGATGCACAACACTCCATGACCGGCTTCGATGCCCGCTGCCGTAGGTATCGGCTTGGCTTTTTTTGAGGCCAACTTGGCAATGAATTTTGAACTAGCAACCCCTACAGCGCAAGCGAGATCAAGTTCCTCGGCAATCTGTTGTTTGATTTTCCAACCAATCATCGTGCCATCACCAAAAAGATTGACTGAGCCAGTCACATCAAGAAATGCCTCATCAAGACCTATCGGCTCAATGAACGGGGTGTACCTACCAAAAATTTCGTGTACCTGAGTGCTGACCGATGAATATTCTGCGTAGTCACCGGCAAGAAAAACTGCATCTGGACACAGTCGCCGAGCCTTTGCAGAAGCCATCGCTGAGAACACTCCATATCGTCGGGCTTCATAGTTCGCCGCCGCCACTACTCCTCGTGCCCCCGAACCACCTACGACAACTGGTCGGCCCGCTAGTTCTGGATGCCGTCGCATTTCTACGGAGACAAAAAATGCGTCCATATCGACGTGAAGAATGGTTCGAGTTGAAGATGCCGAGCGGTCCACTGCAGGTATCACCGACGTCGACGGCGGTGCCACAGTCGATCCCTGAACCACAACTGCATGACAAGTGTGAAAGCCTCACCAATAATGTGATGATTTAGTTTCGATTCGCCAACAACGCGGTCCGTAAACAGGATAGGAACTTCGATCATGCGTGCGCCACTGCGCACTGCGCGATGGGTCATTTCAATTTGGAATCCGTAACCCTCAGCTTGCACGGTGGAAAAATCCATCTTCTGCAAAACCGAGGCCGAATAAGCCCGGTATCCACTAGTGGCGTCATTGATCGCCAAACCCAACATGCCTGCAGCGAATCGATTCCCCCAGCGTGAGAGAAAACGTCGTAAAGGCGGCCAATTGTCGATCTGACCACCCGGCGTGTAGCGGCTTCCTAGGGCGGCATCAGCACCCATCTCGACGGCTGAGACAATCGCTGGCAAATACATCGGATCGTGGGATAGATCGGCGTCCATCTGTACGCAGATCTCTGCACCCATTGACAAGGCTGTCGTAAATCCCGCACGATAAGCCGCCCCTAAACCTGTCTTAGCAGAGCGATGCAGAACACTGACCTCACCTAAGCCGTCTGTTCGATGAGAAGACTGATAGCGCTCAACAATGTCACCCGTGCCATCAGGACTGTCATCATCAACGACCAATAATCTGGCCTGCGGGAGAGCGGCACGAACTCCATTGAGAACTTTCTCGATGTTTCCAGCCTCGTTATAAGTGGGGATCACCACAACTATTTGACGGGTAAACAAACCTTGGCTCACGTTGTGAGCCTACGATGTTTGCATGCCCGAGGAACGACCACTCTCCGCCCTGCCATCTCGTGGCGCTCGCTCGGCGGCCTTTATCTCCATTATTTTTGGGGGCCTCATCGGCTCATTGATTGGTTACGCCCTCGTTGACATCCAATACGACGGCAGAAGTTCACTACCACTCGGACTCGGGCTATTGATCGGCGCAGTCTTGACCTCAGGTGGCACTTCAATCGTCGCTGTTCTCAGCCTGAGGGCGCTCGGCGAGTGGCGCGATCTCTCTGACCGCGCATAATTATTTATGTCTCCTATCGCGCCCCACAATGCTCTTGAGTTGATGAATATCGCTGCCAGCATTGCGCGCCAGGCAGGTGATCTTGTCGCCACTGGACGCGCCCGAGGAACAGGCAACGTTGATATCAAATCCTCGCCCACCGATGTCGTCACTCAGTGGGATCAGGCAAGTGAAAGTCTTATTGTTGGACGACTAGGAGACTTACGCCCCAACGACTCGGTGCTCGGTGAAGAAGGAACTCAGACACCCGGCACATCGGGCATTACTTGGTTAGTTGATCCCATTGATGGCACGACGAATTTTTTATACAACCTTTCTGGCTATGCCGTCTCCATCGCCGCTACCGACAAGGCTGGAACTTTGGCTGCTGCGGTCTATCTGCCCGTCACCCGCGAACTTTTTGTCGCCGCTCGAAGTCATGGGGCATGGCTCGGTGCACGGAAATTAACATGTTCACCCTGCCACGACCTCAGCATGGCGCTGATTGGAACCGGGTTCTCCTATTCGTCAGAGCGCCGTGATGCGCAAGGCACGCGGATTGCGAAAATGCTCCCCCAGGTTCGCGACATCAGGCGATGTGGTGCCGCCGCGGCGGATCTGTGCTACGTAGCCGATGGTCGCCTTGACGCCTATTTCGAAGAGTTTCTGCAACCATGGGACTTAGCCGCAGGCCTACTCATCGCCACCGAGGCTGGGGCTGTCTCCTCTGATTTCTCAGGTTCCCCTATTCGATCTGAGCAAACACTGCTCAGCACTCCCGGCATTCACCAAGCCATTTTGGCGATTCTTGCCTCGTAAAGATAAAAAACAATTCCAGTTAGCCAACTACTACCCCTTCCATCAGGCAAGATGTAAGCGTGGGAACCAGAATTCTGGCTGTAGAAGATGACGAGCGGATACGCGCTGCAGTCAAATTGGCTTTAGAAGATGAAGGCTGGACTGTTGATGAGGCTGCAAGCGGTGAAGAAGCCGTCATTTTGTTCTTACGCCAACCAGCCGATGTCGTACTGATTGACATCATGTTGCCCGGTATTGACGGCTTTGAACTGTGCCGAACGATCCGTCGCCACAGCGATGTGCCCATTGTGATGGTCACCGCCAGATCCGACACTCATGATGTTGTCGCTGGTCTCGAGGCAGGTGCTGATGACTATCTCACTAAACCCTTTGCCCCTAAAGAGTTATCGGCGCGCATCCGTGCGTTGCTACGACGAGCTCGCCCTGCGCATCCTGCTCACCCGAAACTCGTCTTTGGCGACCTCGAGATCATTCCCGACGAAGGAAAAGTCTTACGAGATGGCATAGAACTTGGTCTCACAAAAACTGAGTTTCGACTGCTCTGTGAACTCGCCCAAAATCCTGGTCGTGTTTTCAGTCGCGAACAACTGCTTGACGATGTCTGGGGCTACGGATATTTCGGCGATGGTCGCTTAGTTGATGTGCACATTCGTCGACTGCGCACAAAAGTAGAAAAAGACCCCGCCAACCCTCGTCACGTGGTGACTGTTCGCGGTCTCGGTTATCGACTTCAGGCCTGATTCTTCGTGGCCAAAAAATCTGTCATCTCTGAGCCAGTCAGTGGGAAGTCGCCGAAAGTTCATCGAACGCAGCGCACTCGCCCACGATTACTCAAACCCATAGGATTGCGCTCGCGGATTCTGATTACTTTCGGCTTAGGGAGTTTTGCCCTATCGCTTTTCCTTGCTCTAGCGACATACAATTTCACCCGTTCGAACTTGGTTGAAGACCGCGAAAAAAATGTCATCGAGCAGGCTTATGAAAATGCCGCTCAGTTAGCCATTGATCTTCGCTCAAATCCGTCAAATACCCAGACGGTTATCGAACGTCTCACAGCCAATCGCCCTTTGTTGTATTTCCGTGGCACATGGACAGGTGATAACGCGCGCTTTTCATCCAATGTCATTGATCGAGACATGCTCGTGGCAATCATCGACAACCGAGAACCGCGGACCATGCGCATTGAAGTTGACAAGGAATTGGTCTTGGCAATTGGCATCCCCTTGGATTCAGTGGACGCTGCTTATTTCGAATTTCCCTCAATGCAAGACGTGCGTTCAACCCTCAACAGCATCAATCTCGCCCTCACCTTGGCCGCAATCATCACCACTCTCCTAGGTGTTTTTCTGGGTGCAATCGTTGCCTCTCGTGCCGTTCGACCGCTCACCGCAGCAAGTCAGGCGGCCCAAGCAATCGCCGGTGGGCGTCTTGACACTCGACTTGAAGAAACAGACGATCCGGATTTGTCGGCCCTCACTTCTTCGTTCAACGACATGGCTGCTGCTCTCGAATTACGTGTGGAGCGCGACACTCGCTTTACATCTGATGTCAGTCACGAATTGCGTTCACCATTAATGACCCTCGCTGCATCTGTTGAAGTCATGCACGCTCGTCGCGAAGAGATGCCCGAACGCGCCCAAGTTGCTCTCGATCTTCTCATTGCTGACGTGGCCCGTTTCCAAGGGCTGGTTGAGGATCTCCTAGAGATTTCGCGCTTTGATGCAGGGGCCATTCGACTGAACGTCGAGGAGTTGCTCGTGGGTGAATTCGTCCGCCAGGCCGTCGCTATCAGCAGTCTCCCGGCCACAAGCGTCTTGGTCTCTTCAACAGCCGATCAAATCATCATTCGCGGTGACCGTCGACGGCTCGCACGCGTCATCGCCAACCTTGTTGATAATGGTCGCGCTTACGGGGGTGGAGAACTGGAGATCTCCGTCTTCGTGCCAGATGATGAGGATCCACCATCGCAGGTATGGATCACTGTGGAAGATCACGGTCTCGGCGTGCCTCTTGAAGAACGCGATCTCATCTTTGAACGCTTCGCTCGAGGCGTTGTCGCAGGAAGACGAAGCGGATCTGACGGCGCTGGCTTGGGTCTGTCTCTTGTGGACGAACACGTCAAACTTCACCGTGGACGAGTGTGGGTTGAAGAGCGACACGACGGTAGCGAAGGCGCCTGCTTTATCATCGAACTACCAGCGGAGAGGGTCTAGCACTATGCCAACGCGCCGTCCAGTTTTTCTTGCCAGCCTGATGCTCATACTTGGTGGCGGTTGTTCGTATGGCGCCCAAGATTCTTCGCAAGTCATTGGACGCGATCTGCAAAGCGACATGAACGAGCCATCACCTTCTGCTTCAAGCGAATCGGGCATTGGGCGCATCTACTTACAACGCACCGATGATGAGAGCACCCAACGCCTGGTCGTGGTTCAACGTGATGTCCTCAATGAACCGCCCCAGATCATCAAGGCCTTGTTTGACGGCCCGACGACCAGTGAACAAGATGAGAGTTTGCGATCGGCCATACCTCAAGGTACGAAACTAATTTCTGCGCGCTACGTGGCAACAGACATCGTGAAGATTGATGTTTCAGAAGATATCTTTCAGGCCACAGGTGATGACTTGGTTTCCGCTGTGGCTCAAATTGTTTTGACACTCAGCGAGATTCAGGGCGTTGAACGAATCCTCCTTGTTGTACAAGGCCAAACCCAAGAATGGCCACGAGGCGACGGATCGCTCACATCGGAACCATTGACATCTTTTGATTATCCCGGGCGCGCCGCCAGTAGTCAGCCCGCCTTTCCTACCATCGTTGATCCACTTCTCTGAAAATTCTTTTTAGGGTCTGACCTAGCCAAAAAAGACATCACCAATTTCGTGGAAGAGCTCAAGGTCAACGGTACGAATCTTGCCCACTACGTCGCTCAATGGGACCCGACTAATTTTTGTGGCATCAAGCGACACCATGTACCCAAATGCTCCTTCGTGGACAGCGTCAACAGCAGCCAGACCAAAGCGAGTACACAAAATGCGATCGAAAGCCGTTGGCGTACCGCCCCTTTGCACATGACCGATTTGCACTACACGGGCTTCAAACCCTGTGCGCTTTTCAATTTCCTCAGCGATACCCACACATATGCCGCCATAACGCGGTCGACCAAGATGATCTGTGGCGTAGTCAATTTGAGTCATCGTTCCGACTATGGGCTGTGCTCCCTCAGCGACAACAACGATTGATGCAAAGCGTCCGCCTTGATGACGACTTGCGACTTCGGCACAGACTTCGGCGATGTCAAAAGGTTCTTCGGGTATCAAGATGACGGTTGCTCCTCCGGCGAGACCGGCGTACACCGCAATCCATCCAGTATCTCGACCCATCAACTCGACGACCATGACACGATCATGACTTTCGGCTGTGGTGTGTAGTCGATCAATTGCATCCGTGGCGATCTGTACCGCAGTGTGAAATCCAAAAGAGAGTTCAGTTCCAAAAACATCATTGTCAATTGTTTTCGGGACACCAACAATCGGCAAATGAGTTTCGGCAAATAACAAAGAGGAGACAGTCAGTGAACCATTTCCACCAATCACAATTAAGGCATCAAGACGTTGTTCACTAAAGCATTTCTGTACTTGCTGAACTCCATCTTTCGAATCGTATGGGCTTCCACGTCGGGTGCCGAGAATCGTTCCACCGCGTGGCAATAAGCCGCGCACAGCCGATGCAGGCAACTCAATGAAGCGCTGCGCCATGACCCCATCCCAAGAATCTAGGAATCCAATGAACTCGTCGCCATAAACTGCATCGCCTTTTCGCACAATGGCACGAATGACAGCATTGAGTCCTGGACAATCTCCGCCGCCAGTCATGATTCCAATGCGCATCAGGTCAGCCTAGACATGAAACAATAGGGAGATGGGTTGGGATTCGTCGAGAACTGTTAACTGGCAAAGGCTGATCCGTGAATGGTTGGTGTACGTCGGTGTTATGGCCGTCATATTCGCAATTTTCCTACGCGACAAGGTGACCACTGGATCAGTCATTGGGCTCCTGGCATCTCTGCCCATGTATTTGTTATTCGGTTGGGTTCTGGCCAAGATCGGTTATCAACGTCAGACATATCGGGCCTTGCGCGAGCAAACACTGGCTCGCAAGAATGCTCCCCCATCTGCTCCTATGACGCGCTCGAAGCCTGCGGCCACGCGACGTACAAGTTCTGGACCATCCTCGCGACGTCCGACTAACAAGCCAAAGAAGCGCTAGTCGTGGCGGAGGCCGAGGCGTATGTCCTAGCGATTGACGCTGGTACGACGGGAGTTCGCTGCCGCGCAGTGTTTCAAGACGATCGACCGAGCATTGCCTCATACCAAGAGTTCACGCAGCACTTCCCCGAACCAGGCTGGGTTGAACACGATGCTGAAGAAATTTGGCGGGCAGTCGTGGCCACCTTCAATGATGTCGTGAAACAGGCTGGTCTACCGCGCGCCATCGGTATCACCAATCAACGCGAGACAGTCGTCGCGTGGAATCGCCGCACTGGTGAAGTGTACGGTCGAGCAATCGTCTGGCAAGACCGCCGCACCGCTCAACACTGTCAAGATCTTGACCAGGCTGGCCATCTTGCGACCGTGCGTGCCCTCACAGGTCTTGTCCTCGACCCGTACTTTTCAGGCACGAAGATGTCATGGATGTTGCAACACGGGGTTCCCAAGTCCCCAGATCTTGCTCTGGCGACGATTGACACCTGGCTGCTATGGAAGTTGACCGATGGCGCAGTATTTGCAACTGATCCCTCTAACGCCAGTCGCACCATGCTGTTTGATATCACGACCCTCAAGTGGAGCCCAACGATGAGTGAGATTCTCGGAGTTCCACTTGAGTATTTGGCTGAAGTCAGACCCTCTAGCGGCCGCTTCGGCATCACCGCCACCTCAGAACTCCCCCTCGGCATCGCGATCTCAGGAATCGCTGGCGATCAACAAGCAGCCCTTTTTGGACAAGCATGTTTCGACAATGGGATGGCCAAAAATACTTACGGCACTGGCAGTTTCATCCTCATGAATGTTGGAGATTCCTGTCCTCTTGCATCACAAGGTCTACTGACCACAGTCGCCTGGTCAATCAAAAATCACGATGGCACAGTGACCACTACTTACGCCCTCGAGGGAGCAATCTTTGTGACTGGAGCGGCGGTGCAATGGTTGCGCGATGCTCTCGGGATCATTTCCTCATCCGATGAAATCGGTCCTCTCGCCGAATCGGTAGCCGATAACGGTGGGGTCTTTGTCGTTCCAGCATTCACAGGGCTGGGAAGCCCTTGGTGGGATCCATATGCCAGAGGAACCGTCGTGGGAATTACTCGTGGCACTACTCGGGCCCATATTGCGCGTGCAGTTGTTGAAGCAATGGCCCTCCAAACACGTGATGCTATTGAAGCCATGAGCGCTGCGAGTGGTCAAACGATCGCTGAACTACGCGTTGACGGAGGAGCATCGGTGATGAATCTTCTTCTAGACATCCAAGCCGACCAACTTGGTATTCCCGTACGTCGTCCAGTCGATCAAGAGACCACCGCCCTTGGTGCGGCCTTTTTGGCTGGTCTCGCCGAAAATGTTTGGCCGTCCATTGATGCTTTGAGGACACGTTGGAAGACCGATCTCTTGGTCACTCCACATGACCCCGAGTCTGGCGAACGCAAAGCTGCTGATATCTTGCACGCCACGTGGCTACGCGCTGTGCAACGTTCTCTGCATTGGGCTGAGCATTAGTTCTTCAGTCAAAACCGACAAAAGCAGAACTGACAATACGCGCAATTAACGTGACGTGTTGACGCTCACGCAAACGAAAGGCCCCGCGAATGCGACCGACCACTATCACCGCATCCAAAAGATCTAACGGTGCCCAAGCAATGTCTGCTGGTGTATGTTCGTGAGCAGCGTCACCGGCAAGATGAGTTGTGCCCGCCAAAAATGCAATAACCCATGGCAAGTCTGGGACATCACCTGATACTGCTAAAGGAATCGCAGTGTCCCTTCGCATGATCGTGCACCAATCAGATTCCAGCATCTCGCGCACCAACTCGCAGGTCGCTTCTAGACGTTCATCTCGTGGAGACTCCATGATCCGCGCCGCAGTATCAAGAGCTAAAACACTTTGGTCTGGTCGGTCAAGGGCCACGGTGTGAACATCTTCAACGGCAACACCCTCCACCTGACTCACTTCAGCAATCAATTGCTCCATCGCATTTTCTGCGTCGGAAGGAATGACGACGATCAATTCGTCAATCGCCATACCCGCGCCACGCTCTAAAATCTCAATACCAATGACATCTCCACCGGCTTGGCCAATGGCTGCCGCGACGCGACCTAGAGTTCCGGGAAAGTCCGGCAGCCAGAGTCGAAGCACGTAGGTTTGCACGTCAGCAGGCTAACCACTCTGATGTCACGGGATCGTGAACGAGAGGTGTCCTCTTAGTGCGTTTGAGTCGCCAACAGCGCTGCCCCGATAGCGCCGGCTTGCTCACCAAAGCGAGCGACGACAACTTTGGGGTGGGGACGCAAGGTTGGTGCATACAAAATCTCGCTGAAGGCGCGCCGAACTGGGTCAAGAAATACATCTCCTGAAGCTGCTAGACCCCCACCAATGACAAACATCTCAGGGTCAAGAGCATTCGTCAGGTTGGCGAGACCGAGGGCGATCCAGTGGGCGAACTCATCGATGATCAATAAGGCTTCGGTGTCCCCCATGGTGACGGCATGAACGACATGCTCCCCACGTATCAGTTCAATCGATCCAGCGAGTTCAATAATGCACTTTTGCTTGCCGCCTTCGGCAGCCTGCCGCGCAATGTGAGCCAATCCATTGCCCGAGGCGTAACGCTCCCAACAACCTCGGCGACCGCACGGACACAAAGGGCCATCAGGTTCGACGATCATGTGTCCGATTTCGCCAGCGAAACCATTAGTTCCACGAATCAATTGACCGCCGGCGATAATGCCCCCGCCGTTTCCAGTTCCGAGGGCAACAACAACGACATCTTGACAACCCATTGCCGCACCAGCGGACCATTCGGCGACTGTGGCACACGTGGCATCGTTATCCACCCAAACTTGGGTCCCCAGTCGCTCACTCAGTAAGGCCCCAATAGGGAAATCAGTAATTCCGTGCAGATTCGGCGAAGCGCGTAGAACCCCACCGCGAGCCACAAGTCCACATATTCCAATGCCAACCGAATCAACCTCGCCAAAATCGTTGACGATTGAAACCAAAACATCAGTGAGAGCATCGGCTCCGACTGGGGTCATTCGGCGAACTTCGTCGACAATCCGACCCTCGCTCCAAACAACGCCCAAACATTTGGTCCCGCCGACATCAATGCCGACTCGCCGCGATGTGTCTACAGTCAAACTCACGGGTTCACCCCTGAGATTCAGCTTGAACCTTCAATTGCTTGACGGTATTCAAGATACGCACTTCAGCGCGTCGCTTCACGAAGCCAGGCAGCGGTACTACAAGTTCAATGGACAAGTTGTAGGTCAAGACCACCCCTCCGCTCGACTCGGGAGAAAACATAAATGCTCCGTCAACGGCGCGCATAATGTCACCCGAAACCATGTGCCACGCCAATCGCGCAGGGGCCGCGCTGTAGTCATAGGACAAGGTGTAGTGCGTGCTGCGTCCAAGAGCCGAGGTACGAAATTCAACCTGCGTCGCTCGACCTTGATCATCACGGGCAAGAATAACTGCCGATTTAATATCGTGAGCCCACTCAGGGTACTGCTCAAATGCTGTTGCGATATCCCAACATTTGTCATGAGGGGCATTAATGGTGATCGTCAAAGACGCCGTGTCGGCCATTACTTAGTTCTAGCCGATCGGATCAGTGTCAGGGTGGCAAACAGCGCCCTCAGTCCCATTCTTTAGTCGTCGCGGAGCAAATTTTCCATGACTGGCCGCCCATAAACCGTTGAGTCCAAGACCTAAGACGGGTACCAGTACGCCAAATGCCAAAGTGGAACCAGGGTTGCTGCTCAGTCCATCGCTGCTCGGACTGTTGGGCCGCGAGAGGGCCGTGGCCAGCGCAACCAAAACTTGTGTTGCCAAGCAGGAATGCATGGCGATTTTGACGCTTCGCGGGATGACCGGACCCATGAGGAAATACAGTTCGGCGACAGAGATCTCTTCTTGCCGACTGCGCTGCACAGCTGTCCAATAGCCCCACAGAAAAACCCCTGTACCGATAGCAAACAGCACGAGGGCCACGACAACTCCTTGCGACTTGGCGAGGCCATCAAAAACTATTGCCGCCCACAGAGCCGACACCGAAAAAATCAATGTTCCCAAAATATTGAAACGAATAATTCTGAGACCGTTCATGACCACACTCCGAAAACATTACCGAGACGCTTGGCAAGCATCTCGTACGAAAATTCGGTAATCGCTCTCTGGCGCGAGGCCACACCCATCCGCTGTCGGAGATCGGGATCGTCCAAAAGGTCAGCGATATGTTGCGCCACAGTGTTCACATCAGTGGAATCATTGACTACATAACCAGTTTCTTCATGCGCCACGGCATCGGCAGCCCCGCCACTTAAACCAGCAATCTGGGCAATGCCACAGGCAGCAGCTTCGACAAAGACAATGCCGAAACCTTCTTGTTCGAGTCCTCCCCAACGATTACGACACAACATTGTGTAGACGTCCGCACAACCGTACAAACGGGGTAGATCTTCATGAGCGACTCGACCTAAAAACTTCACTGGTGCATCTAGTTCACGTGCAAGTTTTTCCAGACGTTGGCGATCTCGGCCCGAACCAGCAATGGCTAAGACAAGATGCGGACGCGATTTCTTGAGTCGCGCCACAGCACGAATTGCCGTATCAAATCCTTTGCGCGGCACCAAACGGCTAATGCCGATCACAAGTTCAGTTTCGTCACTGAAACCAAAATCTTGACGGGCCAATGATCGCTGTTCACTACTCAATGGGGTGAAACGGTCAATGTCCACCCCTGGTGGAACAATGGTCATCGGCAATGCCCGACCAGCCGCACGCTCTGCTTCAGCTGCGGGGTATTGCCCCGCGGCCACTACGTGGCGCGCTCCCCGAAGGACATGAGCAAGAACTTGTTTTGACCCGGGGATACGACCAGGCACTGTCACTTCGGCACCGTGTAAGACCACGTCATAAGGCAAAGCCAAACGAGGTCCGATGATGCCGAGAGGAACAGCAGGGTCGAGCACCACCAAGTCCGCTCCAACTCGCTTCGCCATTTCATTGACACGCCTCACCATCCACGGGTGCGGCAACAAAACCGGTTCCCGAGTGCGCTCAATATGAAATGGTTGGGATGCGTCGAATTCCTCTGAACCTTTATAGGGACTAGTGAGAACGGCAAAGGAATCTGCTGGTAGCCGACGCCACCATTCCCACAGCAAGGACTGAATCCCGCCAATTTTTGGGGGGAAGTCATTGGTCACCAAGAGATGCTTCATAGCGTTACCGTTCGAATAGGTACCGATGATTGATGATTCAATTCGTCCTGCACAAGACTGTCTACATCACGCTCGACCAGACTCACTAGGTCTTGGCGTCCCAGGCGAATCGCCGCCCATAGGGCATGAGCACGAAGTAGAGGGTCGATGTCTCCAAGATACTTGCGCAACATCCGCTCGACTGAATCGCTGGGATCATTGGTCATCGTCAGAGGCGCGATATTGCCCAAAATAATCAGGGCGTTGCGCCTCAACCATTTCGGATTTCGCTCAGCCAAGTACCAACTGCCGAATCTCTCAAGCAATTCTTGATCAGTGGAATCCAAGACCCCGAGAACATCGACAAAAGCCCCTGGACCGATCGCTGGTGGCGTTGATGCGGTATGTCGGCGACCGAGTCGCACAGTGGGGGGACAACTGGTTTGACAGTCATCGCAGCCATAGAGACGATCGTGCAAAGCAACTCGGAACTCACGTGGGAATACTCCAGGCTTTTGCACCAACCAAGCCAAACAGCGACGTGCGTCAATGACCCCTTCAGCCACGATGGCCTGCGTTGGACAATCATCAAAACATGATCGGCATGTACCACAGCCGTCGGGAGCAGGTTGCTTGGCTGGGCTCAAAACTGCATTAGTCACTATCGACCCAAGACTGAAAAAACTTCCTGCGCCCGGCAAGAGCAAATTGGCATTCTTACCAAACCAACCCAAACCGGCACGATGAGCAACCTCGCGATCAACAATCGCATTTTCATCAGCAAACACGACAGCACGAAATCCGTCAGCGCGCAAACGCAATGCCACCTGCTGCAGTGACTGCCGTAGCGGCGTGTAGTGGTCGGCCTGAGCGTAACGAGCCACGCGTCCCACAAGTCCGCCTGGATGATCGGGTTGTTCGCCGTAATAACTCCGCGCGCCGACGATGATTGAACGAGCTCCGCTGACAGAGCGGTCGGGATCAGTTGATCGACTTGGATTACGAAAAGTGAAACCCATAGTGTCGCTCAGACCGCGTTCATTGCGATCGTCAATCGCCGAACGAGCACGGTCTAAAACCGTGGCATCACAAACACCAACGCGGTCTAGACCTGCCGACGCGGCCAACTGAAACAATGTTTCAAGGTACGCGGGGTCCGTCGAGTCAACAAAGATCTGATTTCGTTTAACCCGACTCACGATGACGAAGCGTAGGCACTAAACCGGCCTCTGCGAGGGCACGCATCGCTCTAATCTCTGCGATATCGAACACAATGGCCCCAGTTTGCCTATCCGAGCCACTATCTGGCTCGTCGTCACGGCATAAAAAGGTCACCACACAGTCGGCGCAAACAGTGGTCTCATGCATCACACAGGTCCCGCAGTCAATCAGTGTGGACTCCAAGGGGATGGGTATTTTTCGTGACGGGGGGTTCAGGTTGCTCATACCTTGACTGTGCCAAGGGGGTATGGCAGAGACAGCGAGGGGGGGGTCTTACCAGCGGTCTGCGATGACCTCAGCGGCCATCATCACGGGGAAATGCGTATTAGCACGGGGCACTTGGGGGAAAATCGACGCATCACACACCCGTAAGCCAGTGACCCCGATGACTCGACCGAAGCAATCCACCACAGATAACTCCGAGTCAGGATCTCCCATGGCACAGGTTCCTGAGGCATGGACGTAATCACCTGTGTACGCCCGTAACCATTCACCGACCGCATCGGGCGATTGATCAAGGGCTTCGACCGGCGTACCGAGATCATCAATGAACACCCCGTTGGACATATCTTTGAGCGGGGAGGATTGAAGAAGTTGACGCGCCACATTGACACCAACCTTCAAGGCTTCGACATCGCGTTCATCTGACAACATCTGGAAATCAACGATCGGATCAACTGTTGGGTCCTGCGATGCCAATGTCACCTGACCGCGAGATCTCGGGTGCATTAAAGCCACAGCCAACTGACCAAATTCATTGGCCCCCTCGCCGAAATGGTCAAGTGCGAGAATCTGTAGATCCGCAGGTTCAAATCCAGAACTCAATCGAGCCAGAGTGGTGGCCGCAACCGAATCCGTGGGGCATGATTCGCGCAACGCCAAAGTCAACGGTGCCGAGGCATGATCTTGCAGTCCCAGTCCAATTCCAGGGCGTTCAATCTTGCTGCGCAACAAGATGGCTGGACTGTGAATAGCACCCGCACAAATCACCGTCTCTTTTGACTCAATCAGGGTGCCATCGGCCAAAATCACGCCAACCGCATGCGTGCCTTGCATCGCCACACGATCAACCAAGGTGTCGCAAAGAATACGAACATGACTGCGTTCACGGGCCCGTTCCAGATAAATATCCGAGGCTGTCACTCGACGTCCGTCTGTTGAACGAGTCAACATCACCGGACCCACATCACGACCAACGCCACCCAATGGAAACGGACCGCGATGCCACGTCCACCCTTCAAGGCGACACGCTTCAAACAGCGCCGCTCCAACCCGCGCGGGGCTTCCTGGATCCGCCTTTGTCAAAGGAATGTCAATGCGCCGAAAATACGGTTCAACATCGCGCCACGACCATCCCTGACAGCCGAAATCACTCTCCCATGCGTCATAGTCTTCAACTTCGCCCCATAAGCCAATCATTGCGTTGACCGCCGATGAGCCTCCGATACCTCGCCCTCGTGCGTACGGGCGTCGCGCTTGGCCCGCAACACGTTGTGCCTCAACTTGCGACCAAACCCGCCCTGGCTCACTCATTGCAGCAAAAAATGATGGACCAGAAATGCCACTCGGTGCGGCCCCGAACCGTAGATCAGGTCCCGCCTCGATCACAAGAACTGAGCGGCCAGACTGCGAGAGCCGATCAGCCAACACACATCCAGCAGAACCTGCACCAACCACGATGACATCGGGACGCTGCAAGATGTTCATGGTTTACTGTGCTTCGTCCGAACTCAAGCCATGATTCGTGGACACTGGCAAGCCGACCAGATGGGCTGAATCGTTGTAACGAATCACCCGCCAGCGTCCCGGCTTCACCAACAACAATTCTGTGATTGAGGTATTGACCGTATAAATCTCGAATACTCCAGTACCTGCAGCGCGCATTGACTGACGCAGCGCCGTGTCAACAACCCCGCCATGGCAGAAAATTACTGCGGTACCGTCACCTAAGCGATCCACTAGCGAGCGAACAGCAGTGCCGATACGAAATTGAAATTCAGCAATCGTTTCCCCACCTGGAAATGTCATTCCAAATGGATCGTTCTCCCAATCGGGATCTCCGAATCGAGCCGTAAAGTCCGTGTACAAGAGTCCATCACATTGTGGACCCGGATCATGTTCACCAAATTCGCTGATGACTTCAATAGGTTCGGCACCGAAAGCTGGAGCGACGATTGCAGCGGTCTCTCTTGCACGCGGATAGGCACTGGAAATCACCATGTCGGGACGAAAGTTCTCGACACCACTCCATCGCTCAAACAAGCGTTGAGATTGTTGACGACCGAGATCTGAAAGTCCGATACATGAACGTGGTCCACCAATCACACGATTTACTGACACTTGCGATTCACCGTGGCGGACAAAAATTAAGCGCGCCATGATCTCTTAGGCTAATTTCTCGACGAACGCTTCGAGTTGTCGCAGATTGCGGCATTCGTAGGCTCCATCGGTATGACCTGCGTACTCTCCCACGATGGAGTCACCAGTATTCCAATACGACTTTGGTTCCGGATTCAACCAATACACCTGACGCGCTTTCTTGCGCACTTCTTGAACTACCCAGGCTTGAGAAGCATGATAGTTATTACGTGCATCACCCAAGAAAAGCACCGTTGTTTTTGGCCCGATACTTTTCCCGTAACGATCCCAGAAAACTTCAAAGGCGTGACCGTAATCGCTATGACCGTCAACCCACACCACGTCGGCTTCGGTATTGACACGATGAATTGCTTCACCGATATCTTCGGTGCCTTTGAAATACTCAGTGACTTCATCAATCCCGTCAATGAACACGAATGAACGAACCTTAGAAAACTGGTTCTGCATGGCGTACACCAACATCAAAGTGAATCGAGCAAAAGCGGCGACACTGCCAGAGATGTCAGCCACAACCATCAGTTCTGGTTTTGATGGCCGTGGTTGCTTGAACTTTGGCTCGGCAGGAATACCACCGTAAGACAGAGAGTGGCGCACAGTATTACGAAAATCCAAGGGTCCCTTGCGACCATGACGACGCTTACGCGCCAAACGCGCAGCCAATTTACGTGTCAGTGGGTATAAGGACTTTTTCAGCAACTGCATTTCGTCGCGGCTGGCATGCATGAACTCAACATCTTCTGGCAATGGCTTACGCAATGTTTTCGCCATTGCTTCGGCACCCCGGTCAGCCACAAGACGGCGACGAATCTCGGCTTCAATCTCTTTTTTGAAGGAATCGATTCGACTTTCGTATTCATCTTTTTCGAGGCGTTCCTCGAGAGCTGTCAGATCACTACCAGTTTCTTGTTTGCTGGCCTCCATGAGTTTTTGCAACATGTTGTCCAGATCAAGATTTCTCAGAGTGCGGTACAAGTAATACGTACCGCCGACTGGACGACCTGGCTCCATCCCAGCAAAGCGTTGCACGGATTGTTTAGCTAAAGCACGCATCATGGCCTGGTCGCCATTCATCAAGGCTTTCATCAGCATCTGCGCTATTTCCTCGGGGGTCAGGCTGTCCATCCCACCAGAAGACCCTTTGCCTTCGCCTTGTTGCATTTGCTCTTGCATCTCGCGCCACATCTGCTCGAGTTCGTCCTCTGTACCCTCAACGATTTTGTACTCCGGTCCGCGCAACGAGAAGTACACCTCGAATACGGTCTCAAATGATCGCCAATGGGCGCTGTTCTTGACCATCGTGGCACCTAACGCATACTTGAATGCGTCACGATCTTCAAGAGGAATGTGTCGCACCGCCTCCATGGCGTCAAGGTTCTCCGTCAGCGAGACCGGAAGCCCTGCATTGCGGAGTTCCTGGACAAAACCAGAGAGTAAGTCGAGCACGTTATGGATTCCAGTTTTCCTGGTTAAACCAGGTCGACGGAAAGTTCCTTGGAAGCCTTGGCGATATCAGACTGATACTTCAACAAAACATGCAAAGTCTCTTTAGCTGTCTGAGCATCAATTGAGTCGATATTGAGCAGCATCATGGTGCGCGCCCAGTCCAAAGTTTCGCTCACGCTCGGTGATTTTTTGAGATCCAACAAGCGGATACTGCGAACGATACGAGCAACCTGATCAGCTAAATGCTCGGTGATATCGGGCACTTTAGCCAACACAATTTCCTTCTCGCGCTCAAGTGATGGGTAATCAACATGCAAGTACAGGCAACGGCGCTTCAGAGCTTCGGATAGTTCGCGAGTGTTATTTGATGTCAAAAAAACCATCGGAATCTGAGTGGCGGTGATTGTTCCCAGTTCGGGGATCGAGACTTGGTACTCCGAGAGAATCTCTAACAACAGCGCTTCGGTTTCAACCTCTACACGGTCAACTTCGTCAATCAGTAGGACCACTGGGTCTGGAGCACTAATGGCCTCCAATAGGGGTCGGGTCAACAAGAACTCTTTGCTGAAAATATCGTCATGGACTTCATTCCACGAATCACTGTTGCGGTCGGCTTGAATGCGCAACAACTGCTTCTTGTAGTTCCATTCATATAAGGCCTTTGACTCATCAAGACCTTCGTAACACTGCAGACGAATGAGTCGGGCCCCCAACATGTCCGCCACGCTCTTGGCAAGTTGGGTCTTACCCGTACCAGCAGGACCTTCAACTAAAATCGGCTTGGCAAGGCGGTCAGCCAAAAATGCGACTCCGGCGATGCCATCATCCGCCAAATAATTGACGTTGCGCAAGCCATCACGCACTTGTTGAACTGACGAAAAACGGTGTTCCATGCCTTTTATCTTACAAGTTCACGACCATTCACAAGAATTGAGACCCCTTAATAGAGCCAGCGGAGTGGACTGAGGACCTACTGTGTACATCAATGAGTTCTGCCAATGCCGATCCGCAGCCTGCACCCGAACCATTAGCGAACGCCGCAGGCTCACAGTTGTTGCGCAGCAACGCAATTGTGGCGCTTGGCACAGGACTCTCGCGTCTGACCGGAATGCTGCGCATCATCGTCTTTGGTGTTGTCATTGGACAAACCGCTCTAGCCGATGTCTACGACGGTGCCAACAACTCCCCTAACGCTGTGTATGAATTGTTACTCGGCGGGGTTTTATCAGCCACCTTGGTTCCCATGTTTACCCGCATGCTTGAAAATGATGACCGCGAATCTGCTGAGGCCGTTGTCAGCACCTCAGTTATTCTTTTGGCTTTTATCACCGCAATTTCTGTTCTTTGTGCTCCTTTTATTTTTCGACTCTTTTCCTTGAACCCCGCCGACGGAATTGATGTCGACCAATTCCGTACGGTTGGCACGGCGCTCACTCGAATCTTTTTGTTGCAGATTTTTTTCTACGGTCTTTCGGCGGTCTTAGGATCTTTGCTCAATGCACAACGGCGATTCTTTGCAGCTGCATGGTCGCCTGTGCTGGCAAATATTGTGATCATTTGCACATTGCTGTATGTCCCGATTTTGTTACATCACCCTGGTCAAGAAATTGCACTATCGGAGGTCTTGCTGAGACCATCCTTCAAGTGGCTACTCGGCATCGGAGCAACTGGCGGTATCGCTCTTCAGGCTCTCATCTTGCTGCCTGCGATTCGTCGCTCGGGGCTAATTCTTCGCTTTCGCTTTCAACCCCGACATCCGGCGGTGAAGCGTCTTATTTCGTTATCAGCGTGGACCTTCGGTTATGTGTTGGCAAATCAAATCACGATCATCGTTGTTAAAAATCTTGCCAGACCCGGTAGCGGTGGACAGGATGCGTTCACTAAGGCGACCACCTTTTTCTATTTCCCCCATGGCCTTTTGGCAATGAGTATCGCCACTACATTCATCCCAGAAATGGCACGCGCTGTCGCCCGTCGCGATCAACGGGCCTTTGTTGAGCGCACAACCCTCGGCCTGCGCCTCGTTGGACTGATGACCTTGCCGGCAGCTTTCGGATTTTTGGTGATGTCGCGACCCATTATCGGGGCTCTTTTGCAACACGGAAAATTTACCGCGGCAAACGCAGATCTGACGGCGCGTGCCCTCGCTGGATTATCGCTCGGCCTCGTCGGTTACTCGATTTATCTCTTTGCTTTGCGCGGCTTCTACGCTCACCAAGATACGCGCACACCATTTCTCATTAATGTCGTGCAAAATATCATCAACATCATTCTGGCTTTTGCCCTCGTCTCAAAGTATGACATCCTCGGTCTCGGCATTGCCTTCGCTGTTTCGTACCTTGTCGGAGCCGTCATTGCTTTACTGACCCTGCAGATCAAAGTCAGAACTTTCCCCGCCGTGAGTGTGCTCATGGATTTACTGCGGATGTTCTCGGCCGCAATAGTCATGGGGATTGTGCTGTGGTTCATCATCAAACCGGTGGGTGCAAATAGCGGTCTCGGAGCACTCCTGCGCATCGCTTTTGGAACAGTCAGCGGAGCGGTTGTTTATTTCACTGCGCTGACCTTACTCAAAGTTCCTGAGGCAAGTTATTGGCGCACACTAACCCGCGGCTTGTTTCCACTGCGCCCTACGCCACAGAGTGATGATCTAACTCGGCAGGATGACTAATCCATCACGATGAATGACCAATTGCGGAAAATGCTCATCTAGATCTGCTGTTCGTCGTCCCGCAGAAACTTGTACTTGTTGCAAAGACATCAGGGAACTACCGCGGGCAATGATTCCTCCATCTGGATCAATCACTTCAACTGTGTCCCCCACTTCAAAATCACCTGCCGCGCTAACAACACCGGCAGGCAACAAAGATACTGCTTGGCGACGCAAGGCAAGAGCGGCCCCCGCATCAACAACTACTCGCCCGCGTACCTCACTAGCGAAAGCGACCCATAGTTGACGCGAGGACAGATGACGATCAGAGCCGTGGAAGGTTGTGCCGATCGTTGATGTCCCAGCAATTGGCCCAGCCACGATCTGATTCAGGACAGATTCGATGTGCGCTTGGGCGATGACAGCGCGCACACCAGACCAAGAAGCGATACGAGCTGCCGACAATTTTGAGGCCATGCCGCCACTACCACGATTCGAACTCGATGATCCCGCATCAACACTCATCAATGGGTCACCTTCGAAGACATCAGTGATCAGTGTGGCTTGTGCATCAGAACGGGGATCCGCGGTATACAGACCGTCAGTATCAGTCAACAAAATCAAGATATCTGCTTTGAGCAAATGAGAAAGTAAAGCCGCAATGTGGTCGTTGTCGCCGAAACGAATCTCATCGTTAGCAATTGCATCATTTTCATTGACGACTGGAATGCATCCCAACTCAAGCAAACGCTCAAGAGTGTCGCGAGCGTGAAGATATTGAGATCGGTCAACGAAATCATGGGGCACCAACAACACTTGGGCAGCAACTAAAGAGTGGCTGGAGAACTCGGCGTTGTAGACCTCCATCAAACGACTTTGTCCAGCTGCTGCTAAAGCTTGTAGGGTTCGCATATCGGTCGGACGTTGCGTCAGCCCTAGTGCTGATACGCCTGCTGACACGGCCCCTGAAGTCACGAGTACAACCTCGTGACCGTCGCGACGTAACTCTGCGATTTGTCGACAGATGCTCGCAATCATGACGCGATCAATCACGCCGACCTTGTCGGTGAGCGAGGATGTCCCAATCTTGGCTACGACGCGCATCTCAGATATCCGGCGCGTAGTCGAAGGAGAAATCACCGATCCACACCACATCACCTGCAACAGCTCCAGCACGCGATAAGAGACGCGGTACACCCAACTTTTTGAGCCGTTCCTCGATGTAGGTCATCGCCTCAGGAGTCGTGACGTCGTTGAGGTGCACAGCGCGTTCAGCTTTGCGACCGTGGACGCGAAACCCACCACCGGCAGCTATTTTTTCCACCCACGAACCGTCCGACTCAGGCTTAAGAATGACACGACCTTCAAGCACCGGTAAATCTGCTCGCGCCGAGTGCACCAAACTTGCTAGGCGACCAACTAATTCACGTAAACCCTGATTGGTGACAGCCGAAATCAGCATTCCTTCCCATTCATCAACCATGGCAACAGTCGCTGAGTCAGTCTTCGTGCCGACGATGACTCGCGGACGTTCGAGAAGACGGGGATCATATGATTCCAATTCGTGCAACAAAATATTTAGTTGATCCTCAGGTGATGTGTCATCAACTGGCGCTAAGTCAATCAAAATACACAACACCCGTGCCCGCTCAACATGACGTAAGAATCGGTGACCGAGTCCCTTTCCCTCCGCTGCACCTTCAATCAGACCTGGGATGTCGGCCACGATAAATTCGGTGACATTGTCAATGCGCACGACTCCCAAGTTTGGTTCAAGAGTTGTAAATGGATAAGCCGCGATTTTTGGTTTAGCCGCAGAAATGACGCTGATCAATGTGCTTTTTCCAGCGTTGGGAAAGCCAACTAAAGCCACATCAGCGATGAGTTTAAGTTCGAGTTTCAGCCACCGATCAACGCCGCTTTCACCTTGCTCGGCAAAGTTCGGAGCGCGCCGACGGTTCGCCATGAAACGTGCATTGCCGCGTCCCCCACGACCACCGTGGGCAGCCAACCAACGATCCCCATGATCAGTAAGGTCGGCAAGAATTTCCCCCGAGTACATATCCTTGATCAAAGTGCCTTCGGGAACCCTGACTTCCATGACATCGCCACGCTTGCCGTGAAGGTCTTTACCTTTTCCGTGGACGCCATTGCCAGCAATACGGTGAGGATGATCACGAAAAGCCAGGAGCGAGGCCACATTGCGGTCTGCGATCATCCACACATCGCCACCTTGACCACCGTCGCCGCCATTTGGGCCGCCCATAGCCTCAGGACCTTCGCGACGAAAAGACACACAGCCTGCTCCGCCGTCACCGGCCCGCACATTTAGTTGGCATTCATCAACGAACTGGCTCATTGCGACCTCTCACTATGAACTTCTACGATACCTCCACCAACACCCACACCCCCGACGTATTGTTGTGGCGTGAGCGACGATCCTTTGACATCACCTAACGACAGCCCTCATACGGATCCAGATATGCAGGAACGGGCCGAACGCTGGGCTAGCACAATGGCCGGCTCAGACACTGGATCTGGAGTGACCTTGGCCCATGCCGACTCGTGGGCAGGAACTGGCTCAGTTCAACATCGCTCCCGTTCAGAACGAGAAGAGGCCGAGGACTCATCTTTAAGTCGCTTAGCGACACGTTCATTTGACGCTGGCAATCGGGCCATTGCCGAACAAGCCGATCCATTTCGCACATGTTTTGAACGCGATCGCGATCGTATTCTGCACGCTCCGGCATTTCGCCGACTGGCAGGCAAAACACAAGTATTCGTATTCCCCGATGATCACCAACGGACGCGCCTCACACATGCCATCGAAGTCGCCCAGGTGGCCGCCTCTGTTGCCCGCCCACTCGGACTCAATGTCACGCTCACTGAGGCCATCGCCCTCGGCCATGATTGCGGTCATGGACCTGGTGGCCATGCCAGCGAGGATGCATTAGCGCCGTACATTGAGGGTGGCTTTGATCACGCGGTGTGGGGTGCAGACGTGACCCTCGTACCACTCAATTTGTGTATCGAGACCCTCAACGGAATCCGCAACCATTCGTGGAGTCGCCCCGCACCGGCAACTCCTGAAGGCGAAGTAGTCAGTTGGGCTGATCGTATTGCTTATGTATGTCATGACTTTGAGGATGCAGTTGATGCTGGGATCGTTACCCCCGATCAATTACCACCATTAGTGAAATCACGTTGTGGCACCACTCGTTCGCAGCAGCTCGGTACTTTCATTACCTCAATGGTGCAGGCCGCGATGAAGACTGGTCGCATCGGCATGGAGCCAGATATTGCCGAAGCTCTCGCTGCTTTTCGCAAGTTCAACTACGAAGAGGTGTATCTGCGACCCGAAAGTCGTCACCAAGCAGATCAAGTCATCGCACTCTTACGTGCTCTCGTGGAGTTCTACACCGTTTCGCCAGACCATCTCCCCGAAGATCTGCGTTTCACAAGTGGTTCAACCCAAGCGCAGCACTCCGCTGTGGGATATGTGGCTGGCATGACTGACCGTTTCGCATGCCGTCAAGGAGCGGTGCTCCTTGGATGGAGCGAGGATCGCCTCCCGCAAGGCATTGACGTCTGACATGTCCTGAGATACAAAACGACCGCCCGAAGGCGGTCGTTTAAAAATACCAAATATGAAAAGACCTATTCGGCTGGAACCACATCAATCACTCGGCGCCCTTTACGGCTACCGAACTGAACAGTTCCATCGACTAAAGCGAACAATGTGTCATCGCCGCCACGGCCTACATTTTTACCTGCATGGAAAGTGGTGCCACGCTGGCGGATCAAAATCGTTCCAGCAGTAATTGAAGTTCCACCAAAAGATTTTACGCCGAGGCGTTGTGCGTTTGAGTCACGGCCGTTCCTTGTAGAACCGCCGCCTTTAGTCTTCGACATGTGTCAGCCTTTCACGATTGAGGTGATCTCGACCACCTGATAGTGCTGGCGGTGACCATAACGACGGCGCTGATTAGTGCGGCGCTTATAGACAAAGCCGTTGATTTTAGGACCAGAAGCCGAGCCGACAATGCGACCCGAAACTTTCGATCCGGCGAGTTGGGTAGGTGTGGCGAGAACGGTACTGCCGTCGACGACCAGCACGGGCGTGAAGTCCACCTCGGCACCCTGTTCGAGGCCGAGAAGTTCTACATGCACTTGCTGGCCCTCGGCCACTCGGACCTGTTTGCCACCGGTTGCGATCACTGCGTACATAGCGAATTGCGACTCTACCTGCAATAATGACCCAATAACAACGCCACCGTCAGGACTCGTCATCAGTTCAGCAAATCGTGGTTCACTTGAATCCCGCGACCCTCACAATTAGGGCACTGATCAGCGAAATTGGTGAGCAATCCCTCGCCGATCCGCTTGCGAGTCATTTCCACTAGACCGAGTTCAGAAATGTCAAAAACCTGAGTTCTGGTCTTATCGCGAGACAGAGCGGACTTGAAGGCATCGACCACCTTGCGGCGGTTTTCCTTGATCTCCATGTCAATGAAGTCAATGACGATGATGCCGCCAATATCGCGTAACCGCAGTTGATGGGCGACCTCCTCGGCCGCCTCAAGGTTGTTGGCGAAGACTGTGGCCTCCAGGTTCGAGGTACCCACATTGCGACCCGTATTGACGTCAATAACGGTGAGGGCTTCGGTGTGCTCAATAATCAAAGAGCCCCCAGAGGGCAACCAAACTTTGCGATCCAAAGCTTTGTGGATCTGCTCATGCACATGGTTTTTCTCAAAAATCGGCAATCCCTCGACGGCTGGATCAAAATATTCAACACGATCAGCAAGCTCCGGATTAAAGGCTGAAACATAAGAATGCACATCTTCAAAGAGTTGACGATCGTCAATAATGACCCCTCGATAATCCGAGTTGAACTCTTCGCGAATCACTCGCACAGCGAGTGGAGGTTCGCGATATAACAGCGTGGGCCCACCAGCTTTGGCGGCCTTGGCTTCAATCGCAGCCCACTGATCCAATAGGCGCGTCATATCGGCATGTAATTCATGTTCAGTAGCGGCTTCGGCTGCCGTTCGCACAATCAACCCATGCTGTTCTGGTTTGACGCGGTCAAGAATGCTGCGCAATCGTTTACGCACATCATCAGGCAAACGCTTCGAGATGCCGTAGGTCCTTGAGTTCGGAATCAAAACGACAAAACGACCAGCCAAGGAGACTTCTTGTGTCAGACGTGCCCCCTTCAGACCGATTGGGTTCTTAGTGATCTGACACACGATGAGTTGCTTACCCTTGAGGATCTGCTCAATACGTGGCTCACTATCCACAATGTCCTCGGCGTCATATTGCACATCACCGCGATAAAGAACTGCGTTTTTCTGCGTGCCGATGTCAACAAAAGCCGCTTCCATACCAGGCAAGATATTTTGCACTTTTCCGACATAAATATTTCCGTGAATCTGCGATTCATCGTCTGCGGGACGACTCACGTAATGCTCGATCAGGCTGCGCCCCTCCATGACCGCCACTTGGGTAATGTCGGCACGCACTTGCACGGCCATAAAGTAACGCCCGATCGGACGCCCATTGCGTTCACGACCTCGGCGGCGCTCAACGACATCAGCATCGGTTCGGTCGTTGTGACGAATATCTGCGCCACCGCGAGCTTTATTGTTGCGCTTACGCTTTTTCTTTGCGGGTGCATCGGCGCCTGAACCTTCAACCGCAGCACCATCAACTGGGTTCTCCACCGTTTCACCGGCAACCTCGGAAGAATTTTTGGGCGCTGCCGTTCGACCCTTGGCGCGACGCTCCCCCGGACGAGGTCCACCGGCGCGAGTGCCTCCGGGCATCGTAACGCCACGCGGGCCTTGAGCCGATAGTGGCGGAGTCGCGGGAACTGAACTTGATCGAGTGTCCCCGATTTTCGGCCGTTGAACCAAGGCTGCCTCGGCGACATCTGCGTCGGGCCGCCCCTCACTCATACGCTCTGGTAATTCAAAATCAAGTGCCACACCGGGCAACTCTGCTGATTCATCAACAGTTACATCATCTTCAAAATCGCCATCTTCAAGATCATCGTCATCCGCAAAATCGTCATCCGCAGAATCGCCGTCCTCAAGATCGCCGTCTTCAAAATCATCTCCGTCTTCAGCAGACTCAGGAGCACCCGCAGGACGTGTTCGCCCACGCCCCCCACGTGATCCGCGACGACGCTTTTTGTGTGGGCTGTCGGACGTCACAGATGATTCAGATAATTCTGGCGATTCTGGCGATTCAGATGACTGCGAAACCGCTTCTGGCTCGTGACTGTCGTCGGGGAATAGTGACTCGTTCATGGGAAGTTTCCTCTCTTAAGCGCACTCGAAGGTGCGCTTTGCGGGTCACGGGCACAGAACTGTGCTCCGTATCTCGCTCAATTCGATGGTGAAGGGGTAATAGCCCCGCGCTGGGAAGCGCCGGAATATCCAAGACATTTTGCTGAGACAGATCAATGTGCCACGCGACCGCACAAGCAGTCAGGGCAGTGGAGCGCTCATCCAGATTCCCAACGAGGATCTGGGGCCCTTGTCGGTTGGCTAGTTGGCGCACCCTTACCAGGAACGGTTCAAGCCGCGACCAGAGCGATGTCATGTTTAGCCGATTGTACCGCCACCCCTGCCCAAAGGGATACTTATCGACCTGTGAGCCTGTGGATAAGTGCCTGACGTGGCACTTCTGGGGATTTTCAGCGCATCCGCCGCATATGAACATTCTCAACAAGCGCAATCATGACGGCGAAGGAAACAAGTGAAGACCCTCCGTAACTGACAAAGGGCAGGGGTACCCCCGTCACGGGCATAATCCCCATGGTCATCCCAACATTCTGGAAAACATGCCAGAGCAGAACTCCGAAAACCCCTGCGCAGATATACGCCCCAAAGAGGTCTTTACTGAGGTGTCCGACCCTCCAGATTCGAAACAGCAACAGAGCGAAGAGACCCAAAACGACTCCCCCGCCGAGCATGCCGAACTGTTCACCGATAGCGGAAAAAATGAAATCGCTTTGCTGCACTGGAATGAATTTGCCATTTGTCAGCGGCGCCTGAAGGTAGCCCTTGCCAAACCAGCCACCCGTGGCCACGGCCCTTTTGGCATAGCGCACCTGAAAGACATAGCGAGCCAAATCTTCGTCCGTGGAGTTCTGGTTGATGAAGGCCGTAATTCGCTTCAACTGATAGCGGTCCACGATTCCCGACAAGACTGCCGCCGCCACAGTCGTCACGGTCAAAAAACTGATCAAAAGCAAATAACGCACACGCGCTCCAGCCATAATCATGATGCTCAAAGCTCCGACGATCAAAACAAAAGCCGACCCTAAGTCAGGTTGAACAATGATCAAGACTGTCGGCACGCCGAGGAGTACAAGTCCAGTGATGAATTTGGAATAACTCATGGAGTCTTCACGAGAGTCGCTGTAGAACGCTGCGAGCGCCAACAGCACCGCCGGTTTTGCGAACTCAGCTGGCTGAAAAGCAATGGGTCCAAAGTCAAATGACAATCGTGCTCCGCCTTTCAACGCACCGACCGACAAAACTAGGAGCAACGCTATTAAACATAAGCCGTAGAGGAAATACGCCCGCTCGCGCAGTATCTGATAGTCAAACGACATCACGAATGCGGCAGCCAGTGCGGCCACAATAAGGTACGCAACCTGGCGAACAGTAAACCAGTAGGGGTCACTATTGACCTTCCAAAAAGTGGCACTATAAATCGCAAAGACCCCGATAATTCCCAGCGTCAAAATTGAGCCCAACATCACCCAGTCGATATTGCGCTGGGGATCACTTGGTCCAGATCGAATATTGCCAAGCCCTGAATTGGGTCGCCTATTCAAGAATGGCAGACTCATCAGTCACGACCGCCATACGCCGCGCCGCCCAAACAACTTTTGTTGGAAAGCAACCTTTGCGGAGCAGCAACAGTGGCAGTGATATCAAGCGGGTTGGATGGCAAAACCTCGCCCATCTTGGCCACGCCTGCTACCGCCATGAACATGCATTTCACTACAGGTGCTGCGGCTTTCGCTCCATAGCCACTTTTCTCCAAGTATGCGGTGACAACGATCGGCTGAGCGGGATCAAGACTAAAAGCACCAAATGCTGATGAGTCGTTCCACGGAAGTCCAGCGCGTCCTTGAGCGGTACCGGTTTTTCCAGCAATCGGGAGGATGTCATACGGATAAGTCTGAAACAAACGCTCTCCCGTTGTGGAGTGATACGACCCAAAGGTCACCCCAGGACCGGTAATCACCCGAGTCAGTCCTCTGATAATCGGAGCACGAATTTCGTCAGGAATATTCAGACTACGAATGGTGTCTTTGTTAGCCAAGAAAGTTTCAACGACAGCCTGACTCATATCGGCGTAGCCAACTATGTCGGAATTGGGAGTTCCAGGTTGTAGTAAGGCCCGTCCCACGAGTGGGCGGTTGACATCTCCGCCATTCGCCAGGGCACCGTACGCCTGTGCCAACTGCAACGGTGACGCCGCCAAAAGCCCCTGACCAACCGCAAGTTGCACATTGTCACCCACTAGATAGTCAGTACTTTCACCTGCCATCAAAGCACCATCTTCAACCAACTTTTTCTTACTCACTTTGTCGGGCACTCTGCCCGCCGTCTCAAAG
>SHUW01000004.1 GCA_009694465.1 Ilumatobacteraceae bacterium | reverse complement strand
GGCAGTGGCAAAGAAGCCCGAAGCCAAGAAAAAGTAGTTTTCCCTTGGGGCGTTCACCCGTGCCACTTTTGTTCAATATTGGTTAGCGTGCGTGCAATGATGAAGCGCGCGGTGATATCTCGTGAAGAACTGAGTGTTCACATCCAGAGTGGCGACATTGAGACCGTGATCATGGCTTTCGTTGATCGCTATGGTCGTTTAGTCGGCAAGCGTGCAACTGGAAGATTCTTTCTCGATCACGTGGCAGATCATGGAACTGAAAATTGCGATTATCTTCTGACCTGCGATATTGACAATCAGCCCGAGGTTGGCTTTCGCTTTTCAAACTTCGGTCTGGGCTATGGAGATATGTTGGCCAAGGCTGATTGGGAGACCATTCGCATTGCCTCGTGGTTGCCCAAGACAGCAATCATCATGTGTGATTTATTCGATAGCACTTCGGGAGAAGTGGTCGCTGTTGCGCCACGTTCAATCTTGCGCCAGCAAGTTGATCAGGCCGCTTCAATGGGCTTCTTAACACTGCTCGGTAGCGAGATTGAGTTCTTCCTATTTCATGACTCATACGACGAAGCAAAGAAGAACGGCTACGCATCGTTACGACCCCATTCGGCATGGGCGCAGGATTACAACATCTTGCAGACGACACGCGATGAATACATCGTCGGAGCGATTCGCTCAGCCATGGAATTATCAGGCGTGCCCGTTGAGTTCTCTAAAGGCGAGGCTGGTGCTGGACAGCATGAGATCAACTTGTCATATTCGACGGCGATTGAGATGGCCGACCGCAACCACTTGTACAAAAATGCTGCCAAAGAAATCGCAGCCGCTCACGGACGCTCTCTCACCTTCATGGCTAAGCCCGATTTCAATGATGTGGGCTCGTCCTGTCATATCCATGCCAGTTTGTGGTCGCTGGACGGTCAGACTTCGGTCTTCGCCGATTCCGCTGATGCATTGGGCATGAGTCAGGTCTTCAAACAATTTTTGGCTGGGCAAATTCATACGGCGCGCGAGTTCTCTTTGTTATGGGCCCCAACGGTCAATAGTTATCGCCGTTTCCAACCCGGTTCGTGGGCTCCAACGGGTATTGGTTGGGGCGTCGATAATCGAACCTTGGGTTTCCGTCAGGTCGGACATGGCAACGCAACGCGGGTGGAGAATCGGATTCCGGGTGCCGATGCCAATAGTTATCTGGCATTCGCCGGCACGATTGCTGGCGGCCTGTACGGCATCAAAAATAAGTTGACGCTCGGCGAACCCTTTGTTGGCAATGGATACGAGGACTCAAGTGTGGGTCGGATTCCTTGGAATCTTCCCGATGCGATTGCCTTGTGGCGTGACAGTGACATAGCGCGTGAATGTTTCGGTGAGGAAGTGCATCACTGGATTTTGCGTTCCGCGCAAAGTGAATGGGAAGCCTTCAATCGTACGGTCACCGATTGGGAAAAGAATCGCTACTTCGAGCGAATCTGAGTTTGTGCTTCAAACTCACCCAGTGGGCAGTATCGTCGAAGCGTAAAGAACGGAGAATTTCATGGGTCGTCTACAAGGAAAAGTCGCAATCATCACTGGCGGTTCATCAGGTCTTGGCCGAGTCGGTGCAGAACTCTTCGCCCGTGAAGGCGCCCAAATTGTTATCGCTGATGTTGTTGATGGTGATGAGGTGGTGGACGCCATTGATGCGGCAGGTGGTGAAGCAACATTTGTGCGCTGTGATGTCAGCGATGAAGGTTCTGTTGAAGCAGCAGTACAGCACGCCGTTGAAACTTTCGGTGGGCTACACATTTTGTATAACAACGCTGGTGTGATGCTCAGCGATGATGACGGTCCGACGAACACATCTGTGGAGACCTACCAACGCACCATGGACATCAATGTTTTAGGCACACTGCTTGGATGTCGCTACGCCATTCCCGCAATGTTGGCAAGTGGTGGTGGCTCGATCGTGAATGTGGCGAGTTTCGTGGCTCACATGGGTGCGGCGACTCCGCAAGTGGCCTATACCGCCTCTAAAGGAGCGGTATTAGCGATGACTCGCGAAATTGCGGTTATTTACGCTCGTCAAGGGATTCGTGCGAATTCCTTGTGCCCTGGACCGATTATGACCCCCATGTTGGCGAAGTTTCTCAGTGATGACGAAAAACGTCAGCGGCGACTTGTGCATATCCCGATGGGTCGTTTTGGCGATGCAAGTGAAATCGCTAACGGAGCACTCTTTCTTGCATCTGATGAGAGCAGTTGGATGACGGGTCAATCATTGATTATTGATGGCGGCATCACGGCGGCCTACGTCACTCCACAGTGATCTAGCCCAGAGTGACCAATCCGTGAGCGGTCATGATTGTGGCACTCAGTTTCGCTTCATCGTCATAGTTCAAAGTGATATTTACTTGATCATCGCCTAATAGCGCTGAGTCACTCACTGCGGAGAGCATCAAGTCAATTGTTCGCGGTTGCGGGTGAAAGAGATCCAAGGTCACTAGCGTGCCACCAGTTGCGAGGCTTTCTGTCGGATGTATGGTGCGTCCCCAATCAATAAAGAATGGCAACACTCCTCCTTCGGGAATCGGCAAAGGAGCCAAGGTGAGTTCCCACTCCAACATGACGCCGTCGGGTCGTTGACGACTCATTGAGCGAACATCACCTGGATCAAAACCACTTTCGCGAGCAGCGTTCACGACATCGCCGAGTGCGCGTTGTGGGGACGCGCACCAAGCCACCAACTTGGGTGACGCGAGGTCATCAATGCCGAAGGGACGGGGGGCGATTGGCGTTGGCTGAGCGGGGTCGGGGCCGATGATTTCGAGGTATGTACGTGGACCCAATCCAAGCAAAGCATTGAAAGTGCCGAGTCCGAGATGGGCTCCGCCAGGGGTCGGGGCAACCCCGAAACGGGACTCAATGTCCGCTACGGCACTTGCTAAATCCGAGGTCGCGTACACAAGATGGTCAATATGTAGGTTCTTGCTCATGGTGGTACCTCAGAGCCTGACAAACTAGGAGGCATGTCACAAACTCCTGAAGATGCAACTGGGCCAATTCCTGTGATTGGCACCGGACCAAAAGTCGCTTTCCTCGGTCTTGGCGTGATGGGCGCCCCCATGGCCGGTCACTTGGCCGCCGCCGACTATCAAATCACGGTTTATAACCGTAACCCGAATAAGGCCTTGGCATGGGTCGCCCTCAATCGAGGTTTCGCCAAGCCAACGGCCGCCGAAGCAGTTGAAGGTGCTGACTTCGTGATGATGTGCGTGGGTAACGATGACGATGTTCGCTCTGTCGTACTGGGTGCAACAGGCACCGGGACTGGTGGAGCGCTGGGAGCCATGAAGCCTGGATCAATTTTGATTGACCACACAACAGCGTCTGCTGATCTAGCGCGTGAATTGTCAGCGGCTTGCGCTGAACGCGGTGTTGGTTTTGTTGATGCCCCAGTATCTGGTGGTCAGGCTGGGGCACAGAATGGCGCTCTGACGATCATGTGCGGCAGTGACGATGAATCTGTATTCCAGCGCGCCAAAGCAGCCATGGCGCCTTATACGCGCGCCTGCGAACGACTTGGGGGAGCGGGTGCGGGCCAACTGACGAAGATGGTGAATCAGATCTGTATTGCGGGCCTCGTGCAAGGTTTGGCCGAAGGAGTCAACTTCGCTCAGCGCGCTGGTCTTGATGTCGACAAGGTTGTTGAGGTCATCGGTCAAGGTGCCGCCGCCAGTTGGCAAATGCAAAATCGTGCCTCAACTATGGGTCGTGGGGAGTTTGAATTTGGGTTCGCCGTTGAATGGATGCGTAAGGATCTTGGGATCTGTTTAGATGAGGCCCAACGCAATGGCGCGCGTTTACCAATGACCGCCGTGATTGACCAGTTTTACGCGCAAGTGATGGCCCGCGGTGGTCAGCGCTGGGATACCAGCAGTCTGGTGCACCTATTACAAAATGACTAACTCTTGGGGTCGTGAGCGTTGAATGGCGAACCTCTAGGCTCATGATGTTGCACAAAAATTTATTGGGGGGTACGGCATGAGTCGCGAAAAATTAGTGGTCATGGCCGAGAGAACAATCGCTCATAATAAGGCTGGCACGGTTCATCTGACTGAATCTGTGACGACGATTCCTGCTTCCAATTATTTTGACCCCGAGCGTTGGCAGAAAGAAGTCGACTTAATTTTCAAGCGTGTTCCATTGCTCTTGGCAATGACCGCAGAAATCAAAGAAGTGAATTCGTATAAAGCTATTGAAGTCGTTGGGATGCCGGTCCTGATTTCGCGTGGTGCAGATGGTGTGGCGCGGGCCTTCGTCAACATGTGTAGTCATCGTGGATCAATGTTGGTTGATCCAGGTGTTGGCACAGCGCGCCGATTTGCTTGTCCGTATCACAACTGGACGTATAACCAAGAGGGTGCCCTTGTCGGGATATTCAAGCAGGATGATTTCGGTGAGCTAGACACTTCGTGTTTAGGTTTGACGCAGTTGCCGATCACCGAGCGCGCAGGCCTGATTTGGGTGACATTGTCACCAACCTCAACATTGGATATGGACGCATTTTTTGCTGGCTATGACGAACTCT
Source organism: Ilumatobacteraceae bacterium (assembly GCA_009694465.1). Lineage (GTDB taxonomy): Bacteria > Actinomycetota > Acidimicrobiia > Acidimicrobiales > Ilumatobacteraceae > Casp-actino8. The sequence continues at coordinate 30,164 of SHUW01000004.1, read as the reverse complement.
TGGAGTTCTGTGGCTTTGCACAGATGAATCACTTTGGAACCCGCATTTTGGCGGGGCCAAATTGGAAGATCTCTTTTGATGGCTACGTTGATTTTTATCATCTTCCAATTCTGCATAAGAACACTTTTGGTCCGGACATGTCACCAGACGCGTTATTCCATCGTGTCGGACCACATCAGCGTGTAACAGGACCACGTGGCAACTGGGCGAAACTGGAAGATCGTCCGACGTCGGAATGGCCAGAGTCAGTTTTGACCGGTGGGGTGTGGAGTATTTTCCCCCACGGTTCGATCGCTGGATTCGAAATCTTGGGACACAAGTTTTATCAAGTCGGACGCGTCTTTCCCGGCGCTACGCCCGAGGAATCGGTGACCTACTTGGACTTCATCTCGACTGCGCCACTGACCGACGAATTCATTGAAGCGGCTAATCAACAGATTGCCTTTTTAGAGAATGTTGTGCGTGATGAGGACTACGCAACTGGACTCAAGATTCAGCGCACGGTAAAAACTGGAGCGAAAAAAGTTCTGCACTTTGGTCGTAATGAAGGTGGAGCCCAATATGTTCATGGCTGGTTGGATGCATTGCTGAAAACTTCGGACGATGACTTAAACGAGCTTTTTCGTACGGGTATCGACGCCGGTCGAATCACGAACTACTGATTCGGTCGGTCATGAACTTTGCGACTTTTAGTTTCAGCCTTGCTTCGTTGGAAAAAATATCGGTGATGGGGCGCCGATCATGACTGGTGTTGGTTTGTGTTTGCCACAACTTGGACCTCACGTACGGGCTGACATTGTTGCTGAGTTTGCTCGACGGGCGGAGGCGATGGGGTATGAAGCGTTATGGGTGCAAGACCACTTCATGTATCCCGAAAAGCCGATTCGTGGATATGGCGGAACCGATCGCTTGCCACCCCATCAATACAAGTCTGTTTTCGCGCCGACCGAGATGTTGGCCTTTGTTGCCGGTATCACGTCGAAGGTTCATTTAGGAACAAGCATTCTGGTTGCAGGTAACCACTGGCCCGTTCCCTTGGCGCAACGCCTGGCCACGATTGATCACATGTGCAATGGTCGCTTGATTGTCGGTCTTGGTGTGGGTTGGAATGCTGAAGAGCACACTGCATCTGGCACGGAGATTGAAACTCGTGGTCGGCGAATGGACGATTTCATTCCAGCGATGTTGGCCTGCTGGCAAGAAGATCCGGTGTCGTATGACGGACCAATCTTTTCAATCCCAAGTTCGTTCGTGAGTCCGAAGCCCGTGCAGAACCCGCGACCGAAATTGTTGTCGGGTATGTGGTCGCCAGATGGAATGGCGCGCACTGCGAAGTGGTTTGATGCATGGAACCCTGCGGGCATGCCCGTTGGCAAGGTGCTAAAGATCGTTGCGGGTCTCAATGAGCAACGGACGGCTGATCAAAAGCCACTTGAGGTTTACTATCGCTCATTTGTTCAAGGACCACTTGCACCTCGTGCCACCGACGGAGACAACATGGCTGCACTCGTGGCTGATGCGACGGCGTGTCGTGAAGCGGGCTTTGTTGAGTTGACTCTTGAGCACAACTTCTGGCAAGACATTGAAAAGCCCGAAGACTGGCTCGATGTTCCCGAACGTTTCTTGCCAGTCGTTGAAGCCGCCCGCGGCTAGGCAATAAATATTTTACAAAGTTTTGTGAGTGATCACATTTTCGATTAACTCTGTTGCACCCCTGAAGTAATCTTTGTTTGTCGACTTCCCACGGCATTTAGTTTGAAAACTACTTGATTGTCAATGTCGGGAGGTGAAGTCCATGAATAGTTCAAGTGTTCTTGATCGAGTACGCAACTTAAGTAGTAGTGATTTTTCTTCGCAATCCGTTGCTGAATTACGAGAGTCAAATATCGCTATTCGTCATGTACGTTCCTGGCTTGACGCAATGCAGTCGCAGATCATTGAAGCGATGAAGTCTGTCTCCCTTACTCACGAATCGGTGATACCCGAAGTTGAACTCATCCGTGAGAGTGGATTGTCCGGCTCTGATGTGCGCAAAGTGATGACCCGAACTGAAACCATTGGCTTCATCCCCGTATTCGGCGAAGCATTGGCCGAAGGCAATGTCACTTCCGCTCATATTGATGCTCTGTCAAGTGGCCTCAAGACAATGGGCGAGCAATCTGAGCGATTAGTCGAACGTGCATCCGAACTATTGAAGACTGCACAAACGATGACCCCTGATGAGTTTTCTCAGTTCGTCAAGCACACTGTGCGGTCCCTCACTGATGACGGTGGCATCAGTCATTTTGAGAAGCAGCGCCGACAGACCTTCCTTCGTCATTGGGTCGACGCCGACGGTATGACCAACCTCTTCGGCAAGTTTGATCCCGAGCGTGGTTCTGTCCTGACCGCACTGCTTGACGCCGGAGTCGAAGCGATGTTTCACTCTGGCGACAAAGAAGTACCTGTCGAATGCGATTCATCCGTGCAACCCAATGACCATCGCCGTGCCCTAGCGCTCGTGGCCTTGTTGCAGGGGCACACAAATGGACTGGAGGGCGAATCATCACCCAGTAGTTCTCCATGCCCTCGTCCAGCCCGTGCTGAGATCATCGTGCACATTGACTACGAGTTATTGGCGGGTGGTGTGCGCGAGTCCGCTCTTGGCGACCCACGTACATGTCGGACGCTGAATGGATCAGAACTCACTGTCGAAACGATTCGACGCTTGGCCTGTGAAGCCGAGATCATCCCGTTGGTACTTGACGGTAAAAGTGTTCCCCTTGATGTCGGAAAATCGAAACGATTAGCCACGGCCTATCAACGCCGGGCCTTGGCAGCAGTGCATGAGACCTGTGCAATTGATGGTTGTCCTGTGAAGTTCAGCCACTGCGAACCACACCATATTGACTACTGGGTGAATGCAATTACTGGCGGTGGAGCAACTGACCTGAGTAACTTGGTCCCACTGTGCTCACGCCACCATCATGCAGCGCACGAAGGCGGATGGAAGCTGAAGTTGAACCCCGAGACGCGAGAGTTACTTGTTCAGCGCTGAGGGATCGGCGAGAAGATCAACGATTGACTTGCAGAACTCGGCGGCGGGCGCACCATCAAACACACGATGATCCCATGTCAGACTCAGCGTCATGCGCTTCACGGTCGAGACTTTCCCATTGGCATTGACGACTACATCATCACGCAAGCGTCCGACCCCAAGGATTGCGGTGTTAGGCGGATTGATCACAGGCGTGAAGCCATCAACGCCAAACATTCCAAGAGTGCTCACCGAGAAAGTTCCACCCTCGAGTTCGCTCAGAGTCAACTTGCCATCTCGCGCAGCGCCCGAAAGACGCTTTGTCTCAGATGCCAATGAAGATAAGTCAAGGGACGTGGTGTTCTTGATGACTGGAACAATCAATCCTTCGTCAAGGGCCACGGCCAGACTTACATGAATCTCGGGGAGAACAGCAATCCCTTGCGCGGTGACTTGTGAATTGACGATTGGATGCAACTTCAATGCCCGTGCCGTGGCAGCGATGATGTAATCGGTGAAACCTGGAAGGCTTGCAGTGCCTCCCGCACCCTTGCGGTCATCACGATCCTTCACGATGGCATCGAAATCGGCATCCATATGCAGGGTCAGTTGCGCCATCTCCTGCAACGAAGAATGCATGCGCTTGGCAATCGTGCCGCGCATCCCAGAAATCTTCTTTATTGAAGAAGGTGTTTGACTAGCGGGGGCAAATGCTGACTGTTGCACTGTCGGGGTGGCGGGCGTCGTGGAAGGAGATGGCACGGATAGTCGTGAGCGCACATACGTTGCGACGCCGTCTTTGGTGATGCGACCATCTTGAGCGTCATAGGGAACCTGGCTGAGGTCAATGCCCAAAAGATCCGCCAGTTGGCGCGCCGCGGCAGTAGCCAAAATATTTCCGTTGGAGGACATGATCGGTGCAACAGTCGCAACAGCAGAAACTGCCACGACACGAAGTGCCTGTGGATTCTTGTGGGCTTCCTCAACATCTTCTGAAACAACGCGTCCGTCGGGTCCCGTTCCGATCACAGTGTTGATATCAATACCAAGTTCTTCGGCTACGCGTCGCGCATTCGGTGAAGCGAATTGACGCCCCTGACGTTGCACGCTAGTGACAGGTGCAGAAGTGGGGGAAGGGCTGCTTGTGGGAGATGCAGTCACCGCAGGTGTCGCACTCGTCGGAGACTTGGATACTGGGATCTCTTCGCCATCAGCTAATAAGTAGCCAATCAGCGCGCCACATGGATAGGCCTCTCCTTGAGTCCCGAGACGATGGAATCGACCGGACGCGGGGGATTCAACATCGCTTTCAACCTTGTCGGTCTCAATGCGCAACACTGGCATTCCGGCGGTGATCTCGGCGCCATCCTCAACGAGCCATTCGAGAATCGTGCCCTCTTCCATGGTCAGACCCAACTTGGGCATAATGAATTCAGTAGACATGGTTTTCCTCCGAGATATGACGAGCAGTTTCGTCAAACATCAATGCTTGAGCAGCTAGGACGAGCGTTTGCTCGACATCAATCAACAGGGGACCAGTGGCCTCGATATGCGCGGTGACTGTTCCAAATTCAGAGACTGGGAGATCACGCTCACCGTCAAAAGCCAACATTGTCTTGCCGCTCAAAGAAATCTTTTCACCTTCGCCAAGGGGGCGGACTTCAGCGATTTCCATTGTTGTGAAGGAACCAGGTGCGAGAGGAACACGAACTTTACGTCCTCCAGCACCGAGCCTGACGAAGACACCACCAGTCTCCCAGCGACCCACAGGGTGGATGCGTCCAGCGATACTGGATAAGCCGGTACTCGCAGGAGTTGCAACGCAAGCAATCACAGCATGAACTGTATGCGGATCTCGAACGGCACGAGCACCAACGAACATCGAGTTGATGAAAGCCAAATCAACTAAAGCAAGATCGTCGAGCGACTTATCGCGATCATCAATCTTGACGACGACCTTCTTTGAACGCCGACCAACAACACTGAGACACACAGCCCCGCTGGCCACGAAGGCTGCCGCCGCACCCGCTGAAGTTCCGTCAATGGCCGAAGGAAAAACATTATTGGTCCCAGTGGAAATGGCGATCAGGGGAGCATCAGGCCAACCGATCGCCACATCGCGCGAAGTTCCATCGCCTCCTAAAGCAATCACCGCTCCAACCTGCGCCTGACAAAACAAATGTGCGGCAGTGATGGTGTCAAAACGCGAGCCGCTCAATGGCATGTCAAGAACTTCGATGTCACCCTTGATGCCGTCAGAGGCACGTTCAGCCAAACGATGGTTATCGGGCATCAAGAGAACCTTGCTTGCTCCTGATTCGAATGCTGCAACAATTGCTCGTCGCACAATGCCAACTTTGGTGACGTCAGATGTGTGAGTCGCAGGGGTCACCAAACGGCGGATGTCTTTACCCGCGTTGGGGTTGACGATAATGCCAACGATTGACGCCGTGCGTGTCACGATTTTGTTCAGCCTCGAATGACGTTCCGCTGCATGATCTCACGCACGCCAGCCAAAATAGTTTTCGCATCGGGAATGTAATGCTGTTCGAGAGCGGGACTAAACGGTACGGGTGAAAATGGAGCACCAATACGAGTCACTGGTGCATCTAAATAGTCAAAAGCGAGTTCTTGAATCTGCGAAGCGATCTCGCCACCCAAACCTCCAAAGCGAACCGCTTCGTGTACCACAACAACACGATTCGTTTTCTTTGCCGAATCCACAATCAGGTCAGTGTCCAAGGGTTGCAATGTGCGTGGGTCAATAATTTCGCACTCAATTCCCTCTTTGGCTAATTCGGCAGCAGCAATCAATGCTTCGTTCGCCATGCGTGCATAAGCCACGATGGTGACATCGGTGCCAGGGCGCAAGATATTTCCCTTACCGAGCGGGATTTCGTATGCCTCAGTGGGAACAACAGCGCTCATACCCAAAAGACGCTTGTGCTTGATCATCACAGTGGGGTTGTTGTCCTTAATGCATGAGATCATCAGACCCTTCATGTCGTAAGGATTTGAAGGCATCACAACTTTGAGTCCGGGGATATGACAGAGCAGGGCTTCAAGGGACTGGCTGTGTTGCGCGGCGGCCGACAAGCCACCACCACCAGCAGTAGTGATAGTCATCGGCAGACTGGCTTCACCGCCAAACATGTATTTTAGTTTTGCTGCTTGGTTGACGATCTGGTCAAGTGCAACACAGATGAAGTCCATGAACATCAAGTCAACGATTGGTCGCAGCCCAGTCACCGATGCACCCACGCCGAGACCAACAATGGCCTGCTCGCTAATCGGTGTGTCGACCACACGGTGCTCGCCAAATTTGGCCTGAAGTCCGAGGAAGGTTCCGAACACTCCACCAAAGGCACCGATATCTTCGCCAGCGCAGAAAACATCTGGGTCGGCTTCCATCATTTGGCTGACGGCCTCATTGAAGGCCTGTCCATAACTAAGTTTGCGTTCGTCGCTCATGATTTCGTTCCAACTGTGGTGTCTGACGTACTTGACTTCGTATATACATCGACCATGATTTGGTCGGGAGTGGGGTAGGGGCTGTCATCAGCAAACTGGATTGCTGTTTCAATGTCTTGTCGAAGTTCTGCCCATATTTCGTCAACTTTTTCGCGTGTGGCGACACCATTCTCAATCATTCGATCTTCAAAAGTGAAAATAGGATCCCGCTGTTTCCATGCGGCCACCTCTTCATCGGGGCGATACTTGAGACCAAGGTTCTGGATTCCGTGGTGATTGTAGTAACGGTATGTTTTGGCCTCAATGAGCGACGGTCCGCCTCCCTGACGGGCGCGCTCAACAGCCTCAACAGCGGCTTCATGCACGGCAATGACATCCATGCCGTCCACGATGACTCCTGGCATGCCGTATCCAGCAGCGCGATCCACGATGTCAGTAATAGCCATGGTCTTGTGACGTGGAGTGAATTCGCCATACTCGTTATTTTCACAGGCGAAGACAATAGGCAGATGTAAAGCGCAGGCCATATTGGCGGCTTCATGAAAGGCTCCGATATTGGTTGAACCATCACCGAAGAACGCAACTGCAACTTGACCGCGGCCGCGATAGCGATTAGCGAAAGCGGCACCAACAGCGATCGGGGAACCAGCACCAACAATGCCGTTAGCACCGAGCATGCCCAGCGACGTGTCGCTGATATGCATCGACCCGCCCTTGCCTTTGCAGTAACCAGTGGCCTTACCCATCAATTCGGCCATCATCCGATTGAAGTCACCGCCCTTAGCGACGAGGTGACCATGTCCGCGATGAGTTGACGTGATGTGGTCATCATCATTGAGCGCTCCGCAGACTCCAGAGGCAACAGCCTCTTCACCCACATAGAGATGGAGGAATCCGGGGAGTCGATTGGCTTCGGCGAGACGACCAGCGGCTTCTTCGAAAAGTCGAATGCGCACCATGCGCCGATGTAGATCAAATTGTTTCGTCGTTGAAATTTCCATATGTTCCTAATACTTTCTTAGTGATCAAGGCCGCGCGCCCACCGCAGTGAGCGACGCAACAATTCGTAATACGCAGGTTGGCCCCATGAGCATCTTTCAATGCGCGGGTAGTAATCAAGTACGGGTGCCATGTCGTAATGTCCGCGGCAATGTCCAAGGGTGTTATACAAAATGGAGCCCTGACCTACATTGCGAAGATACATAATCAAATGTGTCGGGTCGCACTCATTCCAATCGTGTTCGACAAATCCAGTCGCTTCGCCTTGCCATGTGGTGTGCAGCAAAGGTTGAAGTGCAGAACGGTCGGCGTAATCGCAGAGATACAACTCGTCGTCGGTGTCAAAAGTTTCAATACCTGAGACAAGCCAATGCGATGGGTCGCTGATCTGAACTGGGTACGGCTGAATCGGGGGATGAGCAACAAATTGGCTACCTAGGGTTTCAGCCCAGAGTGGGAATACTCGTGGGGCCTCGACTCCGTTCGGTCCGCCGAGTGTGAGCGCCGCATTCGTGCCATGTAGCGCCACCCAACGTCCACCATTTTCAACCCATTGACGTACTTCTTGCTGAGCACGTTCGCTGGGTCGTACATCGCAGGTATACGAGACGAGGATCGACGATGCAGTGATTCCTGCGGTGTCCTCATAATCGGGTTGCACGCGCACTCGAAACTCGTCATGTTCGCCAAGCAAGTCAAGTAACTCGCGACGAGCGAAGTCAATGTCGTGATATTTGCCGCCAGCGACGAGAGTGACGTCGATACGACGGCCCGGTGTGCCGCTGCTCATGGCTAGTGGCTCAGAAGTCGATGCGCTTTAAGAAGCCACCATCAACAGTGACATTGACGCCACTGATGTGTCGGGCTGCTGGACTTGCGAGAAAGGCGACGGTCTTAGCGACATCAATGGGCTCACCCAACTGTCCATGTGGGTGACCCTTCTGGGTGGCCTCAAAGAAAGGTGGCATGGCATTTTTGATCATGTCCCAGTCGCCACCTTGAACCATGATTGGTCCAGGTGAGACAACATTGCAACGAATTCCTTGGGCGCCAAGAACTTGGGCCTGACCCAATGTCCAGTTGACAACAGCTGACTTCATTGCGCTGTAGCTACCTGAACCACTTGCAAAGTGTTCGCTCGTTGCAGTGGTACCGATGCTGATGATCGAGCCACCACCGTTAGCGAGTGCTTCTTTAGCGGCGTCAACACCGTGAACTAAGGCCATCAAATCGATATTGAAGTTATTGATCCACTGCTCAAGTTTGCGGGCAGGCTTTCCGGACGTGTTGTGTACGTAGATGTCAATGCCGCCGAGCTGCTCTGACGATGATGCCACCCAAGCGCGAAGGGCTTCTGGATCGCCAACATCTACCGATGCGCCGACGACTTTTCCAAGTTTTGACATTTCGGCAACTGCTGTGGCCACTTCTTCAGCGTTGCGGGCGCAAATTGCGACGGATGCCCCTTCAGCGAGCAATGTTTCAGCAATGGCACGGCCAAGGCCTTTGGTTGAGCCCGTGATGAGTGCTTTTTTTCCTGCGAGTCCTAGATCCATGATGTTCCCCCATAGTTGTGTGTTTGAGTATTACTGAATAAACCGCAGTTAGTTGTCTAGCGACGGGTGTCTTTCCATGCTGAGTCCTTATCGACTCGGGGCTCACCAGGTAAGCCGAGTACGCGTTCGCCAATGATATTGCGTTGAGTTTCATCGGATCCACCAGCGATGCGGTATCCGGGTGCTCCGAGGACATGTTCTCCCCAAGCAAAAGTGCCCCACTCGCCACTGTCAGCGATCAGAGTTGCACCGAGAATTTTGGAAATGACATCGGAGATATACGTCATCCCTTCTGTCCACATCAATTTGCCAAGCGAGCCCTCGGGACCAGCCGGCGCTCCAGCGCGCCGCAAATCGGAGGCTCGACGATTCACGAAACCTTCAATCCGGAAATGGCTATAAGCCTTAGCCAACTCTTGGCGGATGATCGGATCACTAGTGACACCCATAGCGCGAGCGGTGGCGAGGATTTGTCGCCACGAGCCGCCAACACGCGAACCTCCGCCGCCTCCATCACCCGAATGATCGCGTTCAAAGCCCAAGGTCGTGAGCGCCACCTTCCAGCCTTCGCCAACAGGTCCGAGACGCATTGAGTCAGGTATCCGAACATCATTGAAGAAAACTTCGTTAAACGATGAACCACCACTCATCTGCTTGATCGGTCGAATCTCAATACCTGGAAGATTCATCGGAATGATGAAGGCGGTCATACCTTTATGCTTGACAACATCAACATCGCTGCGTGCGATGAGTTCACCCCACTCGGAAAACTGTGCTCCTGATGACCAAACCTTCTGACCATTGAGGACCCACTCGTCGCCGTCTCGATCGGCGCGACAAGCCAATGAGGCGAGGTCGCTGCCGGCGCCAGGCTCAGAAAAAAGTTGGCAGGCAAGTTCTTTGGTCGCTAGGAAGCGTCCAATAAAATCGTCTTTTTGCTGTTGTGTGCCGAAGACATTAATTGTTGGGGCGATCAGTCCGACTGTCACGCTGTGAGTTTCGTGTCCGGTGGGAGTCACGAAAAGGCTTTCAAGTTTTGCAAAGGCACGGCTGTACTCACGAGTCAATCCGAGACCGCCATATTCAACAGGCTGGGTGATGGCGTGATATCCGTGTTCGGCTTTAGCTTGAGTCCAAGCTTTTGCTTTGTTGAGAAGAGCTTGCTCATCGGCGAAACTCAAGGAGTGGAAGACGGAAACTGAGAACTCTCCTTCTCCCCAAACCATTTCTTTCTCCTCGTTGCCACCAGTGCGGTACTCAGCGTTGGCTTCGAGCCAGGAGCGAGCAGTTTGGGAAAATTCTTCAACGGAAGGAAGCGCAGATTCGTTCGTCGCAGAAGCGGATGGAGCCTGTGAAGTAGTCACATGCCTACCGTAATTGACCGAACGATCATTATCAGAACCGAGGAGCGATTCTCTGAGCAAAATAGGTGCGGTGTGCTCGCTGGGAGATTTCGCTGGGCTTTCGGTCAAGATGGCGGCATGGTGGTGGAGAAAAATAGTAACAATCAGCGTCGTTTGGGTCGTCCGCCGGCCACAAGTTCGGCCGAAACCGAGCAGAGAGTTTTGCTCGTGGCGCGAGAAATCTTTGCAATTCGTGGATTCGAAGCCACGACAAATCGCACCATCGCCGAGGCTGCCGGCATTACTTCTGGGGCGCTGTATCACTATTTCGGATCAAAGATTGCCCTATATATGGCAGTTCATGAGGACGTCCAGTCGCGGGTTTATGCCAAATTTAATGAGGCCGTTGAAGGTCACGAAACTTTCCTGGCGAAGTTTGAAGCCATCTTGGACGCTGCTCACGAGATGAACGTTGAAGATGCCTCGGTGGCGCGTTTTGTAGGAGCGGTCCGAGTTGACGCCGGCCGTCACCCAAAGATGGCAGCGGCAGTGCAGCCCCACGCTCTGCAACGACAAGCGTTTTTCACTGAACTCATCGACATTGGAATCGCTAATGGGGAGATTTCTCCCAAAAACCGCCTGATGACGCAGGCTTTTATCCTCGCAGTCTTGATCGGATTAACTGACGCCTCCTCGGATGACCACAATTTACAGAGGCGTGCTATTGCAGGAATCAAGAGCGCACTGCGGGGCACTTTCTTAGAACACCCTGAAAAATAGAGAAATTCCGGGCAGGTTTTGAATGTCCAGCTTCACTTTCTGATGGGCACTCACACCGCCGAGGTTTGTTCGACTATAGGAATCGGTCGCTTGGTTGATTATGGTGAAGGTGTCAAAGAAAAGGGGACGACATGGGAACACTTGATGGAAAAGTTGCCTGCGTAACGGGGGGAACTCGAGGAATTGGGCTGGCGGTTGCTCGTGCCTTTCTGGCTGAGGGTGCCAAGGTCGTCATCAACGGTCGTGATCCAGTGAAGGGTCAAAAGTCAATTGACGATTTGAATGCTGGAGACAGGGTTCATTTCATCGCTGGAGATGTGACTCAACGCGCGGACTGTGAAGCGATTGTCAATGGCACGGTGGAGAAGTTCGGTCGTATTGACATCTTGGTGCCAAATGCTGGCGGTGGCGGTGACCCCGGCCCAGTGGTGGACATGACCGATGAGGCCATGGAAGTTCCGATGGTCTGGAACTTTTGGCACACGTTTTGGACGATGCGAGCTGCCTTGAAGCACATGATTCCTCAAGGTTCAGGTCGAATCATGGCCATGAGTTCTGTTGAAGGAAAGATGGGTAAGCCCATGGTTTCGGGATATGTGGCTTCGAAGCACGCCATTAACGGACTCGTGAAGTCGACTGCCCAAGAGGTGGGCACGATGGGGATCACCGTCAATGCACTTTGTCCTGGAGCTATTGAAACTGATGTGATGATGGCCCAGGGACCAGGTGCGGCTGAAGCCATGGGTCTGACATACGAAGGCTTATTGGATTTGTTCGCTCAAGAGTCGGCGATCAAGCGCATCAACGAGTGCGAAGACGTCGCTCTCGTGGCGGTCTTGTTGGCCTCCGACGCAGGTGCGGGAATCACGGGATCAATGATCTCTATCGACGGTGGAACTTCGCCGTACTGAAATTTTGTTCACTAAAAACCTTCGACATAGATAATGGGGACTGACATGGGAAAACTTGACGGAAAAATAGCTTGCATTACTGGTGGCACGCGAAGCATTGGGCGCGCCATGGCAGATGCCTTCTTGGCTGAGGGTGCGACAGTCGTGGTCAACGGACGCGATGCCGCCAAGGGTCAAATCTGTTTAGACGAGATGAATGCTGGTGCACGTGCCGCATTCTTCGCTGGCGATTCCTCAAAGCAATCAGTCGTTGAAGGATTGATTGATTTCACTATTGAAAAGTTCGGCAAGCTTGATATCTGTTGCCTGAACTCCGGCGGTGTCTTGAACACTGCTCCAGTGGCACAGATGAGTGACGAAGAATGGAACCTGGAAATCGATTGGAACCTGAATCATGTTTTCTGGGGCATGCGTCGGGCTCTGCAACATATGATCCCTCGCGAAAGTGGTCGCATCATTGTGACCTCATCGGTGGAAGGAAAACTTGGTAAGCCCGGTATTCCTGGATATGTTGCCACCAAACATGCTGTGAACGGATTAGTGAAATCAGCAGCCCAAGAAGTTGGAACTCTCGGCATCACAGTCAATGCAATTTTGCCGGGCATTATTGAAACTGACATCGTGCGCAACACAGGCCCTGCTTCCGCAGTGGCGATGGGGCTTGGGACCTACGACAATTTAATTGCTACGTTCTGTGCAGAGTCGGCAATCAAACGTCCGAATAAGGTCGAAGAAGTTGCCGCCGTTGCGGTGATGATGGCTAGTGACGCGGCGCGAAATATGACGGGCTGTTTGTTCCCCGTCGATGGTGGAAGCCTCTCGTATTAGGTCGTGAGATCGCTGATCAAGATCCTGCGGAATTGAGTGTGATTGCGTGACTTATTCACATCTCGAACACGCCAATGATCTTGAGCCCGCTGCTGGGCACCATCACTTGATTGAACATTGCCCATTGCACAAGGAAGATACATTTGATCCGCCTTTTTATGTCGTCAGTCGGCACGAGGATGTCTTGTCAATGCTCACAGACCCAGCGCAGTGGACTAACGGCGATGGGCCCGGTGTTTTCTTTCAGGAAGGCGGGGTTTTAGGTTCTGCTGATGACCCGGATCATCGCCGTCAACGTAAAGTTTTACAAGATGGATTTCGCCCAGCGGCCATTGCCTCATTGGCCCCACGGGTCGACATCATTGGACGCGAATTGTGGGATAAGGCATTTGCCAGCGATGGTGAAGGTGATTTCGTCACCCTCTTTGCTTTTCCTTTCCCGGCCATTGTGATCGCCGAGATGCTGGGCATTCGGCCCGAAGATCGTGAACAATTCGGACATTGGTCCGATGACATCGTCAACGGCTTAGGTGGCGGAGATCTATCTCTTGTGGCTATCGCCAATGAAGGGATCTACGGCTTCGTTGACGCTTTGGTCGCCGAACGTCAAGAGATACTTGAGCGAGGTGAAACGCCACCAGATGATTTACTGACTGTGCTGACACTGGCCTATCGCAATGGTGATTTGCAATACGGTGAAGTTCGGCGGTTGTCGCAACAGGTTTTAGTTGCTGGTCACGAAACGACGGCCAGTCTTTTGAGCCTGATGTTGTATCGCCTGATTCAGCAACCGGAATTGAGCGATTTATTGCGTGCTGACCCGTCGCTGATCCCGTGGGCTGTCGAAGAGTTCTTGCGCTATGACTCTCCAGTGCAGGGTCTGTTTCGTACCAATCGCGATGAGTGTGTGGTGCACGGCGAAAAAATTGAAGCGGATACCAAGGTGCAATTGTTATTTGCAGCGGCGAATCGTGATCCTGAAGTTTGGCAGGACCCTGACGACATTCAGTTGGACCGATTCGGTCCCGGCTCAAAACCACATCTGGCATTTGGATGGGGAGTGCATCACTGCATCGGTAATGTCTTGGCGCGTCGCGAGGGGCAGTTGGCGTTGCGGTGGATGGTAGAAACCTTTGAGAAAGTTGAACTCATTGGTCCCGTACAAGTCAATCAACCTTTTATTCTGCGCGGCCTCACGACCTTGCCGATTCGCTGGACGCTGCGCACAGACAAAGACACTGTCGGGCAGGGGTAATTCAGTGGCCTGGCTCCTGCGCAGACTTGTTGTCGTTCTGATACGCGCTGTGTGGCGACGATGACACGCGTTTCTATCGTGACGGGCGGGGCCTCTGGCATTGGTCGTGCCACGGTTGATGCCTTGCTCGCGAGTGGAGGGTCAGTGGTGGTCATCGACCGTCCCAGTGCCGAGTTACACGAACTCGCCAAACTGGATCGGGTTCTTATTGTTGAGGGAGATGTCACTGACGCAGAGGTGAATAATGCCGCAGTCTCTCTTGCAGACAGTGAGTTCGGCGGTTTAGACGCAATGATCTTGAATGCTGGCGTACCTGCGAGTGGAGACATTGTGATGATGCCCATCGAGATCTTTGATCGAACGATTGAAGTCAATGTTCGTGGGGTCCTACTTGGTATCCGCGCTGCGGTTCCAGCTTTACGAAGGCGGGGTGGCGGTCGTATCGTCATCACTGCGTCGACGTCGGGCATTAACGCAGATCCAAATATGTGGGCCTACAACACCGCAAAGGCTGCAGTCATCAATTTGGCTAAAGGGGCCGCGCTTGACCTTGCCGCAGACGCAATCACCGTGAATGTTGTGTGTCCAGGCCCGACCGAAACCGGCATGACAACGGGCATCAAGCAGGTTCCCGAGGTGTACGAAAGCCTGCGGCGGGCCGTTCCTCTTCAACGCTGGGGCACGGCCGAAGAAGTAGCAGCAGTTATTGTTTTTCTGGCCTCGCAGGCCTCAAGTTTTGTGACTGGAGCAGTCGTTCCAGTTGATGGTGGTATTACTGCTAACACTGGGCAATTTATGCCACGTGAGTTGCCAGCGGATTCTTAGCAAGATGATCAAGAAAATTCAATAAGGAGAAAAAGATGACAGAGCACCCAGAGAATTATGAAGATGTCACCGTCTTTGGCCTTGACGAGGATGTTGAGGAACAACTGTTACTGGCGCAGAATGAATGCACCTTTATTTGGTCAAATAAAGAAGGTTGGCCAGTAGGTGTGATCATGTCCTATGTCTGGCGACGAGGAAGTTTTTGGCTAACGGCTTCATCGCAACGAGCACGAATTTCCGCGGTTCGTCGTGACCCGCGCGTGTGCGTTGTTGTCACCTCAACTGGATCATCAATGGCGCGCAATAAAACTGTCACCTGGAAAGGCGAATGCGTCTTGCATGATGATCAAGCAACAAAGGATTGGTTTTATCCAGAGTTGTCAGAAGCGATTCTCGGTGGTCCGTCAACTCAGCGTGACGCCTTCACATTATTTTTAGATTCCCCCCGCCGTGTCATTCTTGAAGTCAAACCGACGCAACGTATTGGATATGACGGCGGGAAAATGGGTAAAGCAACATCCGAATGGATGGCCGAACAGGCCACTAAAACGAAAGCAGATAAATCATGAGTGAACGACTAGGACTAACGGCCGATCAGGTCTTGACAACGACGCGCTCGGTGCGCAAGCGACTCGACTTGCAAAGGCCCGTGGAGCGTGAAGTATTGATGGAGTGCATCGAAATAGCTCATCAGGCACCAACTGGTTCCAATATGCAGGGTTGGCGTTGGCTCTTCGTTGATGACCCAGTGAAGAAGAAGGCTTTGGCCGATATGTATCGCGGAAACTTTTATCCATATGTCAATGACCCCAATCGCCCCCGAGGAGATCATCAGGGTGAGCGAATCCTGGATTCAGCGACCTATCTCGCCGATGTCATGGATCAGGTTCCGGTGTTACTGATTCCGCTCATTGCTGGTCGCCTCGATGCTGGCACTCCAACTTTTGGTCAAGCTTCGGCTTGGGGATCATTGTTGCCAGCAGTCTGGAGTTTCATGTTGGCATTGCGCGAACGCGGTATGGGTTCAGCATGGACAACTTTGCACTTGCCCAACGAAAAAGAGGCCGCCGAATTGCTCGGCATTCCATTTGATCAATACACCCAGGCTGGGTTATTCCCTGTGGCCTACACAATTGGCACTGACTTTAAAGTGGCCAAGCGCGTTGCTGCAGAAAAGTTTGTGCGTTGGAATAGTTGGAGTTAACTTCTTCTAGGTTCGTTGCCTCAAGCCTCAGTTGATGCCCATAGTTGAGCGTCAGCCGAGGCTGCCCAGGTGATGGCGTTACTCAGTACTCGGCGAAAGTTCGGATCACCATAGGTCACTGGACCGTCCCCAAATTGGAGATATGCCAAAGGGGAGTTGCCGGCCTTTTTCACCCACGCCACCACATTGCTTCCTGCAGGATGCGTCCATCCCGCGTTGCTATTGCGTTGTCCGCGAATCGCTAGGTCCGAGGAACTAAAGAGAGTCGGATCGTGAGTGGGGAAGTTGGTGCGCATCAGCGGTGTCACATCATCTTCGAAGATGGGACAGCAGTACAACTCATCGGTCAGGGTGAAGGCATCACTCAATCCCGCACAGATCGGGTGCTGTTGATCCAACACTTCAATGGTGTGTTGAACATCAAAAACATAACCCGAATCTGGATATTGCGTTCCCCGCAAAGTCGCCGGCTGATAATGAAATCGTCCGCCGATGAGTTCAGCAAAGCCCTCCCACGCCGGCCAACTTGCCAAAGAATGGTGCATAAACACTAAACCAACACCAGCGTCTTGCAATCCCTGTAGTACACCTAGGTGCTCGGGTGTTGGTTCGGGAAAGTTCACTGGCGGATTGGAGCCTGTGAATTGCAGACCCGGCATGTCGTAAAAGACAACAACGTCGTAACCCAGCGTCGGTGTGGTGGCTGGGGTCCAATCAATTTCTGTCATGGAATCAAATATCGCAAAGAAGGGTTCGGCAACGAATGGGTGTCCACCAGTCACGACTTGAACCCGCAGCGGGCTGGCTGTCATACCCATCACAAGAACCGAATGTCCGTATGGGTCAGCACAATCAACTGTTCAGTGTCTTTCAAGTGGATCAATGACGACGCGATGGTTCGCCACCTGAGGTCCACCCACCCAGCCACACAACTGTGGGTCGCACTCGCGAATCTCGCCTTCAATGTAACTGCCATTGTCGTTGAATAAGCCCCACTTGCCTTCGAAGGAGACTCGTATATGACCTTCACCATCTTGTTCGTATAAGGCTTTGCTAAAAGGGTGGATAATGCCATGCATCTCAGTGCCGTCCCGTGAAGTCTTTGTTGACAAATTCCCCGAGGAGCTTATGCAGCCAGCGAACTTTGACCTCTTGGTAATTACCCAAGGTGACGCCTGGCTTCCATGTTGTTTCTAGGCCGGCCTGAACTTTGCTCATATTGAAAACATCTTGTTGGAAAACCTTTGCCAACATGCCCAACTCTGTGGCATTGGTAAAAGGTTCGTCAATGGCGAGATCCCGACGCTTGGCGTTAGGTGGTCTCTTGCCCGAAAAGGGCGAGAGAAAGAAGACTTCCATGATTGATGATCGGTGATCATCGCCGTTGGGTCGAAAGCGATAGACAATGCGGTTAAAGGCTCCCCAAGGATGCAAATTTGGAAAAATTGTGTAGTCAATACTGTCCATCATCTCGGAGTCGCTCATGGAGTCGACGCGATCACCAACAGCAGATCGCCAACGATCTCTCGCTGAGGCTGAAGCCACGGCGCGCGCGGTTTGACCAGCAGGAATTTTGATCGGACTGTCTTGATCTACGCGAACGTCAAGCATGCCGCGCATCATGTCATCTTCGCTTACGTCGTACCACAGCAGTGGGCTAGTCGACAGGCCAGCAGTGATGACGCGTGAATAGTTTTCCCACACATCAACTTGGGAGTTCGTATCAGCCAGGTAGGGGAGGATTTGCGGATGAGTTGCATTGACGTGGTATGCCTCACTAAAAGCTTCCTGAGCGATCTTCCAGTTAGCACCAATAATTTTTGTGACATGGGCTTCGATAAATCGATCTTCTAACTTCCAAATCTCAAATTGCTCCTGGATGCCACCGAGGAAATCGCTCAATGGTTCACATTGTGGATCTGGGTTGATGAACACAAATCCCGCCCATGTACCAACCTGACATTCGGGGAGATGAAAATCTTCTTCTCTTCGTTCTTCAACGTGGGGGAAATCCCATTGAGCAGGAACATCGGTGAGGTGACCTTCGAGGGCCCAAGAAAATCCGTGGAATGGGCAACGAATTTCCGAGCAATGCCCGTCATAATCTTTGAGTCGACGACCGCGGTGTAGACACGCATTCGGATACGCCTTAATCGTCCCATCGTCTTGGCGCACCACTATGTAGGACTGGTTGGTGATGTCGTAGACGACGTAATCGCCTGCATCTGGGATTTGCTCCTCACGACATGCGAACTGCCAGACCCGACTCCACAGCCGTTCTTTCTCAATCTCGTGCCATTCTCTGGATATGTAACGCTCAACGGGGATATCCGTATCACCTAGATAGAGGGGAGATTCAAGGCGCAACACCGCAGGGACTGGATGGGTGTCGGCGTCAAGTAACTCCTGATAACTGACCCCAGGAGAGCGGGCAGGTCGAGGTTCAAGAGTCGTCATAACTCCATTATTGACCATCTGATTACTTTTGACTGGTACCGAGGTGCACGAATGTCAGAGGGGCAAGAAAGTCTCAATCTCGGCTAAGGCCAAGAGTGGGTCATGAACCTCAATCGTGCTCCAAGAAAAGCCTTGTGCCATGGCAATATTTTGCGCGAAATCGTCGAGATACAGAATCTCTGAGTGCGGGACCTGAAGCATCCGGGCTGTGGCCTCATAGATCGCCGATTCTGGCTTGCGTGAGCCGACGGCAAAGGACTCAATAATTGCTGAGAAGTCCTCAAAACGAAGATCTCTTTGCATGGTTGGACGAAATTCGGCGAATGAGTTAGTGAGCAGTCCAGTTTTATAGCCCCGTTCTCGCAGTTCGCTGACCTTGTCCAACATTGGGGTGATCACCGTGTACTGACCAGGGGCCATCAGGGCGTCAATCTCGTCACCCTGCAAACGCACGCCATGCGGCGTCGCCCACGGTTGGAGGCCTTCTTGAATGGCGGAAACGGCAATCTCACCGCGCTCAGCTTGATGCCAAGGGTGAGAACCACTCTCGTGGGGCCCCAAAAGAATTCTCAACATAGTTGCCACGTCCACCCCGTGGTCCACGGCGATGTTATGGAGTTGATGGGTGATCGAAGTAATCAGGACCCCGCCGAAATCAAAAACTATTGCCCGAATGTTCGTTCCCTGTGGAGTGGCATCAAGCATTTCGCCTACCCTATAAGTGTTCATCCATTTGCTCTTTATCAGGGCAAAAGATCAGGTTTTAATCCAGTGGGGGGAAATACAAATGCTGACTTACGCAAATATTTTTGAGGCGCATGCCGACGAGTTTCCTGATGCAGTCGCAATTGCTTGCGGTGACGTGGAAGTGACATGGTCACAATATGACGAGCATGCAGCGCGTCTTGCCGCAGCCTTCAAATTCAACGGCATTGGCGAACACTCAAAAGTTGGCATGTTCATGTACAACTGCCCAGAGTATTTGATTACCCAATACGCGGCCTTCAAAAATCGGGTCACGCCAGTCAATGTCAACTATCGCTATCTTGACGATGAGTTGCTCTATCTTTTAGATAACGCTGATTGTGAAGCTCTTGTTTTCCATTCAAGTCTTGGCGATCGTATTCAACGAATTGCGCATCGTTTGCCCAAATTGCGACTCTTGATAGAGGTTCTTGATTCCTCCTCGGCTGGGGTCATCGGGGCGATTCCATGGGAATCGGTTCTGGATGATCACGATCCAGCAGAGCGTATTGTTCGCGGAGTTGACGACTTGTACATGTTGTACACCGGAGGCACAACGGGGATGCCGAAAGGCGTGATGTACCCGATGGGCTCCTTTACCGAGGGTTTCTTAGGCTTTTATACAAATTCTGCTGGGCTTCCCGCTATCACGAGCATTGAAGGAGTGTCGGCGTTAGCGAAAATGATTCATACAGGTTCCGGTCAACCAGTCGGTATGCCTTGTTGTCCCTTGATGCATGGCACGGGAGTCTGGCTGGGCGCACTGGTCCCTCATTTGATGGCCGGCAAAGTAGTTCTTCTCGAGGGGCAGTCTTTTGACGCCGCGGAAATGTTCCGCGTTGTCGAGCGTCATGGAGTCGGCACCTTGATCATCGTTGGTGATGCTTTCGCTCGACCGATGGTGCAAGCTCTCAAACAACAGTCAGACACGGGGACGCCCTTTGACACGTCGGCAGTGAAAATGATTATGTCAACAGGCGCAATGTTCTCGTCAGATATCAAGGCCGAAATTTTTGAATATATGCCGAACACAGTTGTGATGGACATCCTCGGTTCCAGCGAAGGTGGAATGGGTCAGACAATGGCCACCAAGGCGAATATCAATACGACTGCCAAGTTTGGCGCGATGCCCAATACCAAGGTCATCAACTTTGAGACTGGCAAAGAAGTTGTTCCAGGTTCTGGTGAACAAGGCATGGTTGGCGTGAGTGGCTCTGGGGTGCCGATTGGCTACTACAAAGATCCGGAAAAATCAGATCGGACTTTTAGGAGTTTTGACGGTATTCGTTACAGTTTTCCCGGCGACATGGCAGTTGTTGAGGCCGATGGAACGATCACCTTGTTGGGCCGCGGTTCAAACTGCATCAATACAGCTGGAGAAAAGGTTTTCCCCGAAGAAGTCGAAGAGGCCGTCAAAACCCATGCGGTAGTGGCGGACTGTTTGGTTTTTGGAATCCCCGATGAGCGCTTTGGACA
Source organism: Ilumatobacteraceae bacterium (assembly GCA_009694465.1). Taxonomy (GTDB): domain Bacteria; phylum Actinomycetota; class Acidimicrobiia; order Acidimicrobiales; family Ilumatobacteraceae; genus Casp-actino8. The sequence goes on along the minus strand of SHUW01000004.1, from coordinate 9,299 downwards.
ACGCGTAGTCGGCGTGGCTTCGGTGAATCCTGGGGAGCGTATTCCCACTGGGGAAGAAGTCATTGCTTACACCAAAACTAAACTCTCGAGTTATAAGGTTCCCAAGCAACTTGTATTTGTCACGACAGTGCCGCGAGCCCCTAACGGAAAAGCGGATTACGGGACAGCTCGCAGTTTGTTTGAAGAATCCCAAACATCAGGACAGTCATGACGGCCGTTGAATCCGAAATAGGAAGGAATCGCAGCACAGGTCCCTCCGTTCAGGATCTTTTAACTGCTGATTCGCGTCAGGTGCCATCGTCTTTGACTGATCATTCTTATGTCTCTCAAGGCAAGGCTGATGTCCCCAAACTGCGCTACACCTCGCACGAGTTTGCTGCCTTAGAAAACGAGTACATGTGGACTCGGACTTGGCAAATGGCATGCACTGTGGACGAGTTGGCGCAACCAGGTGATCATGTCGTCTATGACGTGGCTGATCAATCGCTGATTGTGACACGAACAAAGGACGGGTCAATCAAGGCGTTCCATAACTCTTGTTTGCATCGTGGAACAAAGTTGCGAGTTGAGGATGGACGAGTGGCCTCTTTTCGCTGCCCGTTTCATGGTTGGCGTTGGGATCTCAACGGAGAATTAGCAGAGATCCCTGCCCAATGGGATTTCCCACAAGTACTCAACGAGAGCGACACTGATTTACCCCAGGCTCTCGTCGCAGAATGGTGTGGATTTATCTTTGTCAACCTCGATCCTGAGGCGATGGCCTTTGAAAAAGTTGCCGACAAACTGATTGAGCATTTCGGTCGCGATTTCAACATGGAAAATCGTTATAAGGCTTTTCACGCGGTGAAGGAAGTTCCAGCTAACTGGAAGGTTTGTATGGAGGCCTTCGCCGAGGGGTATCACGTCATCGCCACGCATCCGCAGATTCTCGAATTCGCAGGTGACACCAACAGTGAATATTCCATTTGGGCAGATTCACCATTCGTGACGCGCTTCATCAACGGCTTCGGCATCCAAAGCCCACATCTTGGTGATCTCAGCGAGCAACAGGTAGCCGACGCCTATTTAGCTTTTTCGGCTCGTTCGGAGCGTGGATCAGTTGAAGTGCCAGACGGTTCGTCGGCACGCGAAGTCGTCGCAGAGATTTTCCGCTCGGTGATGGGTCCGATTTACGGCAAGGATCTTTCCAACGTTTCTGATTCAGAAATGCTTGACGCGCATCTGTATCACTTGTTCCCAGCCTTCGCTCCATGGGCTGGCGTGGGACAATCACTGACGTATCGCTGGCGCCCTGGCCCCACGCCTGACACTTGCTATATGGATGTGTTGCGCATGATGCCAGTTCCCGACGGTCAAGAGCGACCCGACCCAGCTCCGATTCAACGCCTCAAACTCGAGCAGTCATGGAAAGAAGCCGAAGGGATGTCAGGATTAGCCGATGTCTTTGAACAGGACATGGCTAACTTGCCAAAGGTTCAACTCGGACTCAAAATCACCGCCAAGAATGCCAAGAAGGGTGTCAGTTTTGGGTTGTACCAAGAGGCACGGATGCGCCTCATCCACCGTCATATTGATCAGTGCATCATTGACGGCTTGAATGCTGATCACCGTGATGTCAGCGCATTGACGCCGTTCATCATGCCGCCAGGTTGATGGGGTTGGCATAAAAATGTTGACTGAAAACTGGGCCACTTTGTGGGAAGCCTTGGCCGCATCGCAGCCAGATCATGTCGCAGTCGTGATTGGCGATACACATATTCGCTGGCGAGATCTTGACGAGCGTGCCTCGCGTATTGCTTCACTCTTTGACTCGTATGGAGTTGGTCATGACGCCAAAGTCGGACAACTGTTATACAACTGTCCAGAATATTTAGAGACTGCCTATGCCTCATTCAAGGTTCGTGCCAGCACGGTCAATGTCAATTTTCGTTACAAAGCACCAGAGATCATTCATGTTTTGGCGGACTCGGGTGCATCGGTGTTGGTGTATCACGCCGCTTTTCGTGATGTAGTTCGCGAAGCGCGCCCATCACTGCCAAAGGTGCGTCTGTTTTTGCAGATAGACGGTGGTGATGAGAGCGAACTACTTGACAGCGCCGTTGACTACGCGCATGCCATTGAATCATTTGCGCCAATGGCACCAATTGTGCGATCAGGAAATGATTCCCTACTGCTCTACACAGGTGGAACGACGGGCCTACCTAAGGGCGTTGTTTGGAGCCACACTGGACTATTCGGGGCTTTGGCATTTACTGGGTATGCGTCAATGGGTTTGGCGTTACCCGAAACTGTGGCCGATGTAGCACGAGTTGCCAGTGAACTTAACGGCGCAGGGAAAAGCCCAGTGAACATGACTGCACCTCCGCTGATGCACGGGACAGCAATGTTTTTAGCTTTTTCAACTTTTGTACTTGGCGGTACGGTCGTACTTCTTGGTGGGAGGCGCTTTGATGCCGCTGAACTGTTGCGTCTAGTTCAGCGTGAAAGAGTTTCTCAACTCTCAATAGTCGGAGACGCATTTGCTCGCCCAATTGTTGAAGAACTGAAACGCGCAGAGTTATCGGGAGAGTCCTACGATCTTTCCAGTCTGAGCCGTATTGTTTCGACGGGCGCGACCTTGTCATCAGAGATGAAAAGCGCCCTCATGGAACGTGCAACTCAAGCAGTTGTGATGGACATGATCGGGGCATCTGAGGGTGGGCCATTTGCAGTGGCAATGACGATGCCTGGTCAAGACCCAGTGGCAACTGCCGCATTTATGGCGACTCCTAATACATCCTTATTTGACCCGGAAACTTGGGAGAAGATTCCCTTTGGAAGTGGTCGCAACGGAGTTCTTGCGGCTGCGGGAGCAATGCCCGACGGATATTTTGGCGATGCAGAAAAAACGGCACAAACATTTCGGGTGATTGAAGGTGTGCGTTACACGATTCCAGGTGACTTCGCGGAAATTGATGAAGATGGAACTGTGCATCTTCTCGGACGCGGTTCGGTGTGCATTAATACGGGTGGAGAAAAGGTCTATCCCGAAGAAGTTGAAGTAGCGGCTCGTTCACACCCGAACGTTGTTGATTGCGTCGTCGTTGGATTGCCAGACACCCGCTTCGGGGAAATTATCACCTTGGTGGCAGAGCGTTCGGGGGAGATTTCTGAGTCCGAAGTGATTGAGCACGTCAAGAAACTTTTGGCGACCTACAAAGCACCACGTCGAGTTATCTTCGTTGATCAGGTGTACCGCAGTCCGTCCGGTAAAGCGGATTATCGCTGGGCTAAGGAAATAGCGAGCGCCTAGTCAAACGAAGAACTGGCTTTGAAATCGCTTCCGTATACAGGGGCCGACTTGGTGATGAGATGCTTACGACTGACAGCCGACTTCAGACCGAATTTGCCCAATAGTTCACGCATATTGTGATAATTCGGATGATCAAAATGGGCGGCTAAAGTTTCCGCATTCTCCCAAAGTTCATACACCTGAATGTGATCAGCGATGCATGGATCAGCAGCGAAGCAATACACCAAACAACCAGGCTCATCATCGCGCGTGGCTTGTTGATATTTCACTGATTCGGCGACGGCAGCGTCACGGACTGCAGGATCATTGAGGTAGATGGATGCTTCAATTGCAATAAGGCTCATGCTTGCCACATTATTGCGTGCGTGCCTTCAATCCTTGGTCGAGCAGTCCCAAGCCGTAATCTGAAGACACGCTGAGAAAATCAGATGAACGGAGGAACATAGATGTTTGCAGCATTGATCACTGGCAAGAACAAGGTGGAGATGATTGAGTTTCCCGACCCATCCCCAGCATCATCAGGAGTTGTCGTCGATATCGCGTATTGCGGTATCTGCGGGACTGATATCCACGCCTACCAATCCGGAGCACCGTATAACCCTGCCATCTGTGGACACGAATGGTCAGGAACTCTCAGTGCGGTGGGTGCCGATGTCAAATCTTTTAGCGAGGGTGATCGCGTCGTCGTTGCTGTTGCTCCAGCATGTGGCCAGTGCGCGCCCTGTCGTGCAGGGCAGGCTGATCGTTGTTTCGTGTCATTTATGTCCGCTCTCGGTCGCGATGCCATGGCCCCTAAGCATGGTGGCTTCGCTCCGCGTATTGCTGTGAGCGCATCGCGTATTGTCAAAACCAATCCTGCTTTGAACGATATTCAGGCAGCTCAGGTGGAGCCAACGACCGTGGCTTTTCATGCCGTACGGCGCAGTGGGATTCGCTTGGGAGATATCGCAGTGGTGCAGGGCGCTGGACCGATTGGGTTGGGCGCTATGCAGTGGGTCAAGGCCGCCGGTGCTGGAGTGGTCATCGTGATTGAACCCAATGAGCAACGCCGCGCCATTGCTCTTGAACTAGGCGCCCATTATGCAGTCGCCCCCGGAGCAGCAGCAGACGAACTTGTGAAAGAACTGTCGCATGGTCTCGGCGCTGACATTGTCTATGAATGTGTCGGTCGCCCGTTTGCGGTGCAAAGCGCTGTTGATTTAGCGAGGCGTGGAGGTTCGATGTGCCTCATTGGGTTGGCAGATCAAGAAGCGTCAATCTCTCCTGTGCAGTGGCTGATGAAAGAGATTTCTGTGACCGCGGCACTGGCCTATAACCACGAAGAGTTTGAGACATGTATGGGGATGATCGCCGATGGTCGTTTTCGCACCGAACCATTGCATTCGCTCACTATTGGCTTGGCTGGCTTGGATGCAAGTCTGGCTGATTTGGCGAGTGGCACGTCAACCAACATGAAGATTTTGGTTGACCCGCGTATCTAGTGTGTTAGGAGGACTCGCGAACGCCCGCCTCGCGCATTAGTGCGGCATCTTGTTGGTGGAAGCGACCAGTGCCACCAACCGTGGTTGCACCCGCATCAACGACCAAAGTGTGTCCGGTGATATAACGCGCTTCTTCGCTAGCGAGATAGACCGCAGCGTTGGCAATATCCTCTGGCAATCCTGCGATGCCGAGAAGTGAGGTTTTAGCGATGTGAGCCGTGGCCGTCTCAATTGCATTCGCGTCTCCTGTCATGACTGCTGATGTCATTGCCGTAGCGGTATTGCCAGGAGAGATGGCGTTCACTCGAATGCCGTGTTGAGCCAACTCTGAGGCAACTGATTTAGTGATACCGATGACAGCATGTTTGCAGGCCGTATAACAATGTGGTCCAAGTCCTCCGAGGATTCCTGCAGTACTTGAGGTGGAAATAATGACACCACTACCTTGAGCAATCATTTGAGGTGAGGCATGCTTCATGCCGAAGTAGACACTGTTCAGCAAGATCGCCACAGTGCGATTCCAATGATCGGTATTGGTTTCGCTAATGCGTCCAACAGCGCCGACAATGCCAGCGTTGTTGAACATGATGTCTAAGCGACCGAATTCGCTGACCGCCAGCTGAATTGCCGCGGCCACGTGGTCTTCAACTGCAACATCAGTATGTATAAAACGCGTGTTAGGGCCCAGTTCTTTGGCGAGAGCCTGTCCTGGAGCATCTTGTAGATCGGCGATGATGACTCGCGCCCCTTCTTCAATGAATCGTCGTACTGAACCTTCACCGATTCCACTTGCCCCACCAGTGATGACGGCAACTTTTCCCTCTAGTCGACCTTGAGTTCCCATGACTCTCCTTGATAATTGTGCGATGCTTGTCCGCATGTCCCAACATAATGCGCGAGCACTAGGTGCCGAAGAGTTGATCTTGAGCCATTTCAGTTTGGCGCCGATGCATGACATTGAAGAGCGGGTGCGCTTAGCTGCCGAAAATGGTTTTTCAGGCATCGGTCTGTATGTCGGTCAATACATCGAATTAGAAAAGTCCGGCTTTGCTCCCTTTGGGCTTGAGGAACTTTTACAGCAGCACAACATCTGTCTGGCGGAGATTGAAGTTGTCTCTGGCCTCGGGGTAGATGGTCAAGGAGGCGAAAAAGCAGCTCTTTTTGAGGCTGCAGCGTGGCGCATCGCCGATCATTTTGAATCTCGCTATCTACAGGTCATTGGGCCTGGTGGAGAGGTGAGCGAAGCAGCCCGCGCCTTTGGACTGTTATGCGACCGCGCTGGTGACCATGGGTTGGTCGTGGGTCTGGAATTCTTGCCCTTCACGGACATCGTCTCGGTCCATCATGCGCGACGCATTGTTGAGGCGGCGGGGCGCTCAAATGGAGGTATCTGTGTTGACATTTGGCATCATCAGCGCGGAGCGTGTGACTTGGCGGCGATTGCGGACTTGCCCGCAGAATTCATTACTGGGATTCAAATGAACGACGGCACATTGCTGCCAGAAAATTCCGATTACTACACGGACTGTTTGACTCAGCGACGAGCACCAGGTGCTGGCGAGTTTGACATCGCTGCTGTGGTGCGCGCCATCAGGGCAACGGGCACTCGGGTGCCGTGGTCGATTGAAGCACCGAGCACTGTTGGCTGGGCGAATCCTGAGGTCCACATCGCTGCTTTGGCGACTGGTATGCGAAAGTTTATGTGATGGATGAAGAGATGGGTCATGAGTACAAACTCAGTCGCTTACGGATGCAAGAGATTGCTCAAGGTTTGAGTGACGAGGATTCGAACAGGATTGTTCCGGCCTGTCCCGAGTGGACGGTGAAAGATCTTTTCTCACATGTCACGGGCTTGGCTGCGGATCTTGGTGGCGGCAAAGGTCCGACAGGAGATACACAGGTGTGGGTTGACGCCCTCGTGAGCGATCGACGAGAGAGGACTCTGTTAAGTGTGGTCGACGAATGGAATGAAGTGGCGCCTGCATTTGAAGCGATGATTGATTCAATGCCCAAGCGCTTATGGACATTAAGTTATGACACGGTTGTCCACGAACATGATCTTCGTAACGCCGTAGGCCAACCTGGTCAACGAGATTCAAGCGGAGTCAAAATGTCGGCGGTCTTGGGTCTCAAACTCGTCAAAGGCGACCTTGCGACAAAGTCGTTGCCTGCCTTTTGCGCGGTGATTGATGGCGTCGAACACATCGTCGGTGAGGGTGCTCCAGTGCTTACTCTGACGGCCTCAGCTTTTGAAACTTTGCGACTTTTAGGAAGTCGGCGGACCGACAGTGAAATGCGCCAGGCCGACTTTGTCGGTGATTTGAATGGTTTGTGGAATGGGATTACTCACATGAGTCTTCCCGAGGTGAGTCTCGGGGAGTAGTTCGCCTACGATAGGGCGTGTTGTTCACAAGAGCATCGCATGCGATGATCACGATCAGGAGAAACGCAATGGGTCAGTTCACAGGCAAGACAGTTCTCATCACCGGAGCCTCCTATGGGCTCGGCGAAGGTTTCGCTGAAGGTTTCGCCAAAGAGGGCGCAGATCTCATCTTGACCGCACGTAGCACAGAGATGCTGGAAGCGGTAGCCACCCGTTGTCGTGGCTTGGGCTCAAAAGTGACTGTGCTGACTGGCGATGTTTCGGTTGAAGCCGATGTGATGCGCGTCGTGACGACTGGTATTAAAGAGCACGGCAAGATTGACGTCTTGATTAATAACGCTGGCGTCGGCGACATGCGCGGTATTTCGCCTGAGCACTATGACATGGCGACTTGGAATTGGATCATCTCCGTTGACCTCAATGGTGCATTCATGTACATGCGTGAAGTCGGTCGTCATATGTTGGAACGTCAGAGTGGCAACATCGTCAATATCTGCTCGATCATGGGTAGTGGCGCCAATGAGTCAAACATCATTGCCTACACGGCAGCTAAGGGTGCCTTGCGCAATCTTACTCAGCAACTTGGTTGTGAGTGGGCGGATCGCGGTGTGCGCGTGAACGCAGTGTCTCCCGGATTTATCATCACCGAAATGGTGCGTCCCGCTCTTGAGGCACTCGGCATGGACAAGTGGATTGCCAGCCGAACTCCGATGCGACGAGTTGGTGAACTAGAAGAGATTGTTGGGCCTGTGATGTTCTTGGCCTCTGATGCTGCGAGTTACATCACTGGTCATGATCTCTTGGTTGATGGTGGAACGAATGCCTCTAACGGCACATATCAGATTCCTCCGATTCACCATGAGTGGAATAAGGACACGGCCGCCAAAGTTGGTGCTGGTTATCCAGGAATCGTGCCACGGCCTGAGTGGTATCAAGCTCTGGAATTAGGAATTCCCGGACTGCATTACCCTCTTCCCGAGGCCTAGACACCCTGCTTATTTCAAGAGGTCTGTGACGTGATGATCACGCATTGCCGATTGCGCACGCTTGATCACTTCAGTCCATAGTGCCATGGCGCGCTCGCTTGATGAGTCGAGCGTGCCGACTGCGAACACTGGAATAATCCAACTGTAGAGAACGCCTACCCGGTAATCCTCTAAGAATTGTGCAAACGGGTAAGTGGTGACTCCATGGGCGATGAGTTCATCGTGGTATCCCTTGAGTAGCGCGCCTTCATGCTCCTTGCGGACATCAATCGGCAAACTCTGGCTCATCAAGTAAGCAACGTCGTACGCTCCGCCGCCTTTACTGCTGGTCTGGAAGTCAATCATGAAGACATCGTCGCCATCGCCAAAAAAGAGATTGTCCAAACGGTAATCAAAGTGCACAATCGTGTTAGGCATTGCCGCAAAACGATCAAGAAGTTGATGCACATTGCTGCCGAACTGTTCCATCAGTGGAACCATGTCTGCGTCAACAGCGTGGGAGAAAACTTGCAGGAACCCTGGGAGCGACTGCTCGTAAATGCTGGCTCCTATTTTCATCCCTTCGCCGTTGATCGGAGGCATCCATTCAAATGCATCAAGGCGGGGTGACTCCCAAAACTCGGCGTGCAAACGGGCTACGGTCTTGAGCGCATTCATGGCATCTTTCGCATTGACTCCTACTGACTGATCGCCAACGCGCAGATGTCCGAGATCTTGCAGCAGCAACACATAGTTGTCGGTGTCGTACTCGGCCGAGACTGAATATGCCTGTGGCACGACGCTGAGTTGGGGAGCAATTTCTAAATAGAAACGCGCTTCGCGTTCAAACACTCGTGCCGGCCCGAGCATGCCACGAATCATGGGATCTTGGGTCGGAATCTTGCAGATGATCAGCGCAGGTCCGTCTCCACCTGAATAAGTCACGGCAAGGCGTCCGACCTCACCCATGAAGCCGATGCCGGCGCCCATATTTTGTGCTTCAACAGTGGCCACTGTTGTCGCCGCTGTTATCGCTCCACTACTTCGCAGCGTGGTGGTCAGCCACTCTGCTGTGACCGAAGCGGTAGTGGTAGGCAATGTAGTCATGGGTTTTCTCCTAATCGGGGTGACGCTGCAAAGCGATTTGGTACGAATGCTGGCTGAATAACTTCTTTGGT
>SHUW01000077.1 GCA_009694465.1 Ilumatobacteraceae bacterium | reverse complement strand
CAAGACGCGGACACTGCGCCACATCGACCCGTGGAGTGTTTTCAGGGTCACTTTGGTGTTCCACTTCGTTTTATACCTGACCTTATTGCTGGCGGGCGTTCTGCTATGGAATGTCGCCAATGCAACAGGCACTGTCGACAATGTCGAACGGTTCATGGAAAGTTTCGGGTGGGATACCTTCCAATTCAATGGCGGCGAACTCTTTCATCAAGCTTGGGTTCTTGGACTCTTTGCTGTCGTTGGGATGACTGGGGTGGCTGTTCTCGGGGTGACGACTTTCAACCTGATTACTGATTTGGTGGGCGGAATCACGATGACTGTTCTTGAAGGACCACAAGAACCCGAAAAAGTGGCGAAAAAACCCTTAATCCTGCGACAAAGAAGAACATCTCGCACGGATCACCCGTAACGGTTGAGCCGGGGCTTTCTCGCCGATAGGGTTCTCAACCGCCGGGGCTATAGCTCAGTCGGTTAGAGCGCATCCCTGATAAGGATGAGGTCACAAGTTCGATTCTTGTTAGCCCCACGGTGAAAACGATCAGACGCGCCATAGGGGCACTGATGTTGGCCTGTCTGTTCACAGCCGGGTTGCGCCTTCGCGGGCGAGGTGGGATTCCGCCCGAGCGTGGTGGATGGCGCGAATTAACCCGACCCAAGCCATGATCGGAGCCGAGTGATGAGTCAGTCGGTAGCCATAGTCGGAGTGGGTGTGGTTGGTTCGCGCGTGGCGCGTCAATTGACCGCCAGTGGTGTATCCGTTTCGGTTCACGATGTTCGCCGAGATATGCAAAAGATGGTGGCTAAAACACTGCGCGCCCAGGAACTTGTTGAGATCGCTGATCTCCGAGCGGAGCGAACGCCCGTGGTGGTCATCGCCACTCGTTCTTCTCAGGCGGCAATGGCCAAACTGCTTCTAGAACTTGGTCATCATGTGGTCAGCACCAGCGATGATGTGCGCGACACGCATGAACTTTTGGCTCTTGATGAGTTGGCGCGCACGATGGGTCGCGCGCTTGTTATTGGAGCCACGGCAAGTCCCGGTCTCAGTGGTTTATTAGTTGCTGAGTTAGCCACGCGGGTTGATGCCATTGATGAGATTCATGTGGCGTTCCACGGCACTGGTGGTCCAGAATGCGCGCGTCAACATCATCGAGCTCTCGCAGGTGATGCAGTTGGCTGGTATGACGGGGAATGGATTAATCGACCCAGTGGAAGTGGGCGCGAATTGCTGTGGTTCCCTGAACCCATTGGCGGCAAGGATTGTTATCGCGCCGAGTTACCTGATCCCGTGCTGTTACATGGGGCGTATCCAGATGTTGCACGAATCAGTGCACGTTTGTCGGCCAATAGGCGTGATCGCCTCACGGCACGATTACCGATGTTGGCTCCACCCCATGCTGAAGGAGGCATAGGTGGAGTGCGCGTCGAGATTCGTGGTTCGCTGAACGGTGAACGCTGCACTGAAGTTGCAGGTGCGGCAGAACGAACAGGGATTATCGCTGGGGCAGTAGCGGCCACCATGTCGCAAGAGTTGTTGAACAACAATCGCGGACTTGTGGGAGCGGTTGTACTCGGTGATCCTGCGTTAGATAATCGCTCATTACTTGACGCAGTCATTGGCCGTGGAGTCACGGTGTATGAATATTATGGTTCACGGGCGTAGATTCTCCTTATGAGTCGCGCCGATATTCACGACATTGCAGCGCAAAGACTGCATGCCATTAATCAACGCTATTCAGCGCGGAGACGACGACTTGTTGAGGCTTTAGAAAAAGCGCCTCATCCACTGGTGGCTACGGACATTGTTTCTCTTGATGAAGAACTTCCTCAAAGCAGCGTCTATCGAAATCTTTCCGTGCTTGAATCTGCTGGCGTTGTTGTCAAGGTGCTCACTAACGGAGATCGCGCTGCTTTTGAACTCGCTGAAGAACTCAAAGGCCACCACCACCATTTGGTGTGTGTGCAGTGTGGACTTGTTCTTGATATTGAGATTCCCGCAAAAGTTGAGGAGTTGCTTGACTCAGGTATTTCGAGCGTTGTTCAAGGCGCCGGGTTCACTCTGCTTGGACATCGCCTTGATTTGATGGGCCGTTGCTCTGAATGCCAAAGCTCAGTGGTCGGCCTTTAGACGCTCAACGTTTTTCGAGCCCATCAATTCGCGACGAAAGCTGTTCAACGACGTCAGTCAAACGATTGATGGCTTGGGTGATTTCATCGGTATCTACATGATCCCGTAAATCTTCTGTGGTGACGATGTCACTGAGTGATACTCGGACACTGGCGATTTCGCGGGCGAGAAACTCGGTGTCAGCCTGAGTTCGTTCGGCAACACGACGGTCCACTTCTGCTTGTGTTTTGTCACGACCCTCTTGGCGATTCTGTGAAAGCAGAATTAAAGGAGCTGCGTAGGAAGCTTGCAGAGAGAGCACCAATGTCAAAAGCACGAGTCCACGATCCCAGGGGTCAAACTGCCAAGAATCAGGAAGAACAAAGTTGTAGATGATCCACATAATGATCAAGAAGGATTGCCACACCAAGAACCGAGCAGTACCCAGGGTGCGGGCGATGGATTCAGAGAACTGGCCAAATGCGTCGTTGTCGTAATGAACACCAATCCGCCGACGCTGACGGGGAACAGCCAAGTCTTCTTTACGCTTCATGGCGGCTCCTTTCTGACGGTGGCTCTTACGGCGGTGGGTTCATTTCGCACACAGTATGCCCGCTAAATGGGCATTATCGGACGGGAGTGTCTTGTCTTCGGCGTTGTCGCCACCCAGCGGGCAGGGTTCGGTCAAGGACGTCGTCCACGGTAATGGCCCCCAAGAGTCGGCCCGCTTCGTCACAGACACCGATCGCCAACATGTTGTACGAGGCCAATCTTTCGGCAACTTCACGGTCGCTGATCTCGGGCGTGATGGAGGGTTCGGCTTCTAAGCAATTGCCGAGTTCCATGCTGGGTGGCTCGCGTAAGAGACGTTGGAAATGCACAACTCCTAGATATTTACCCGTAGGAGATTTGTATGGAGGACGACAGATAAATACTTGAGCGGCAATTGAAACCATCCATTCGGGGTCACGAATGCGGGCCAATGCTTCGGCAACTGTATCTGTGGGTCCCAAGATAATGATTTCCGGGGTCATCAATCCACCAGCGGTGCCTTCTTCATACGACAGCAATCGTCGCATCATGGCGGCATCTTCGTCGTCCATTGCGTCGAGAATTTTTGTTCGTTGTTCGCCAGGCATTTCGGCGAGAAGGTCAGCCAGGTCGTCGACTTCCATTTCGTCCAGAACATCCAATAGACGTTCCATGTCCAGACCTTCAATGAGACCGACCTGCTCTGCCTCTGGAAGTTCTTCCAGCACATCAGCGAGACGGTCGTCATCCATTGCTTCGGCGAGTTGTCGGCGTTGTGCAATGGGTAATGAGCGAACGACCGCGGCCACATCAGTGGGATGCATGTCGTGAAGACGCGCTGCTTCAGCGGCCATTTCGGTGACGGCAGCGAAGAGGTGAGAAACCTCGCGCCAATCAACGAGGCGGTGTGTTGGTCGACGACGTAACGCACTGCGCGTCGCCAGTCGGACCTGAGCAACTTCCCAACCGCCCGACTTTGAATCACTTCGTTCACGCAAGGCCACATCACTGACATGTTCCTGACCAACTTTGCTGTCAATGACATCGCGCCCAAGAAGGCGCTCACCCTTTTTGATTTTGAAAGGGTTGAGGTCAATGTCCCATGAACGCAGGCGGGCGCCGTCAATACCTAGGTCACTGATTCGCCCAGCATTGACGAAGATCCGCCGGCGCTGGCTAGTGGCGGTGAAACCCACAACCCGCGGGGCGCTTCCCGCTCGACCTGGGACGATGACGATGTCGTCGAGGCGTCCAATACTGGCTCCGCCCGCGTCAAGTAAGGGCAAACGCATGATTCGAAATGCATAGATCAGGTCTGCGGCCATATGGGCAGGCTACCTCCGAGCCCAACGACGCCGACGGCAACTGAATTCTGTTATTGGGTGCGAGCGATGACTTGTTGGGCAACTTGTCCGTAGCGTTCGAGGCGCTCTGGGTTGATGACCGCGTTATACAGAACCAAACGCTGAGAAAGACCATGAAAGCGCGTGATTAACTCATCGGCGAGACCATCCCAGGTTGCCTCGGCGGTGAAAACACGAAGGTGCTCATCGGTGATCTGGGCCGCCATTCCAGCAAAGTCGCCAACTTTTTGTTTTTCTCGAATGCGCGCTGTCGTGCCTTCGAAGCCAGCCTCATCCCAAATGAATGAGTAGTTCGGGGTACTGCCATAGAAACTCAACATCATGCGGGCGTGCTCGCGGTCGGCGTGGCGTTCGGCATCAGTGTCACCAACAATTGTCATCACGGGAACAATGAGATCGATTTCCGAGGCCTTCCGTCCAACCTTTTTCGCACCAGCAGCGACTTGTGGAAGTACATGCCGGCGAAGATATCCAGGTTCGCCGATGGGATGTACATGAACTCCATCAGCAACTTCACCAGCCATCCGTAACATCCAAGGATTCACTGCGGCGACATCAACTTTTGGATCGGGGGCTTCAATGGACCCGGGACTCCATTGAGGAGTGATGAAACTCAGATCGTAAAATTCCCCGTGGTGCTCAAGGGGTGCGCCGCGAAAAGCCCTGAAGCAGGCCTTGACAGCCAAAACATAATCTCGCAATCGCGGACCAGGTCGATCAAAAGCCACACCGTAGCGACGCACCACATGAGTCTTAACCTGCGTGCCTAACCCCAAACGAAATTGTCCACCCGAGGCCTCTTGAAGTTCCCAAGCCGTTGATGCTGAAACGAATGGACTGCGCGGAAAAGCTACAGCCACACCGGTGGATAGATGCAACCCTGGAGCACCCAAGGCCGCCGCCGCGACATTGAGATACGCAGTACGACCACCTTCGGTAAAAAGCATGCCCGAAAAACCAGCAGTGTGAATTCTTTGCGCCAGCGCGCCAGTTTTTTGCAGCGGTAACGGTGTGGTCATGACATCTACAAGCACAATTCGCAGAGTAGATGCTTCAACAGGCTAGACATAGTCAACTAACAACAAATTGGGGGTTTGTGATGACGATGTCGGCAATTGAAGCATTAAAGAGTGAGCAAAGTCGGGCTGTTGAACTTTTGACATCTTTGACACCTGATGAATTGAGTGCCCAATCCGGTTGCACGGGCTGGAGAGTCCAGGACGTGTTCTGTCATATGGCCAGCGTGTTTCATTCAATAACCGAACCCGATTCGATTGAGGGTGGCGCTGGGGTTGATGTTGAACAAGATGCTGAGGTTCCCGTGCAAGCACGTAAGTCGTGGACCCGTGATCAAGTTCTTGCCGAATATTTAGAGTGGAGTGACAAGGGAATTGCTGCTTTGGCTTTCATGAATACGCCCGAGATGGCCGACACGGTGATTCCGTTGTCAAACCTCGGGGCACACCCGATGCACCTTTTGGCTAACGCCATTGTGTTTGATCACTACTGCCATCTTCGTCACGATGTTGGTTTTGCTGTTCCTCGAGCCGCTGAATTACCCCGAGATGCAGCGGCGCTTGGGGCCACCGTGGAATGGATGTTGGCTGGGATTCCTCAAATGTGCAGCCCAGCGTTAGCAACTGCGCCGCGCCAAACACTCAATCTCGTTCTTGAAGGTGCGGGTGGCGGGTCGTGGGTTGTAGCCCCCGGTGAGGAATTGTGGACCGTGACGCCAGGACGCGAGGCCGATGCGCCGACCGCGATAAGCACTGCTCACGATTTCGTTTCTTGGGGGACTCAGCGCTCACCGTGGCAGAAGAGCACGGTTTTGCAGAACGGTAACGCCGATGCGGAAACTGTTCTCAATGCTCTGAACGTCATCTAACCCACCAAGTCTTACAGGGGCGTGGCACGATGTAAGACATGGAAGACGGCTTACCAATCACTCTTGCGCCCACATCATCAACGTGTCCGCGTTGTCACGCATTACACAACGCGCGTTTTTATGGACCGTGCGAACAATGTCGCTCACAATTGAAAGAGACGATGGGTGCGACTGCTCGCCATATTGAAGTGGCCGAGTATGTCCCGAAGATGAATGTCACGCCCAACGCAGTGGCGACAAAAGACGACTAAAACTATTTCTCAGTCGGCAATTGATCCTCGCGTACGCCCCCGCCAGGTCGAAAAGTTGCGCCACGATCATCGGTTTGAGCCTGCATTTGTTGCATCATCACGCCAAGTTCGGCTGAAGCACGTTCGTCACCCAAAATCTTTTGCATCACAGCGGCCCCAGCTCCCGCCATCAATGTGGCCTGATTGTCGTTGAGGAATTTCATTGACGCACGTTGGCCAAGGGTGGTCTGATTAATTTCTGGAATGACATAGCGGGCAACAAGATCCCATGAACGCAAAGTATTTTCTCTATTCGCCCAGTCATGAGCGAAACCGAGAACGACACCGAAGCCGCCGGTGATCTCTTGAAGATGACGAACGGCTTTCACGAGATCATCAGGTGTGCCGATGATCGCTGTGCCGCCAGCGGTGATCATGTCCATAAGTTCCCACTTGTTTTCAACATGCTGTGCGCCGGGTCGACCAAGAGTCCACACGTTGTACTCGTTGTGCCACCGTTGCAGACCATCAACGGCTTGATTGCGGGCCTCTTCGCGAGATTCAGCGAGGTGGAAACTCAACATCACGCGCCAGTTACTACGATCGACGTTTTGTCCGTGTTTGACAGCAGACTCTTCTGCGAAAGACCATTGCGTTGGCAGTGCAGCGAGACCAGCAGTGCTATTAGAAGCGAT
>SHUW01000076.1 GCA_009694465.1 Ilumatobacteraceae bacterium | reverse complement strand
TAACTCCCTTGGCATGGTGGGGAGCCAACACTCATCATGTGCGTCTCGGGACTGCCATCATGCAGATGAGCGCACGCACACCCACGGCGGCGGCGATGGCGGCAATCACTCTTGACCATCTCTCCAAGGGGCGCTTTATTCTCGGCCTTGGCGCAAGTGGACCACAAGTTGTTGAAGGTTGGTACGGTCAGCCCTACCCCAAGCCATTGGCACGCACACGCGAATACATTGACATCGTGCGCCAAGTTCTTGAGCGCCAACATCCTGTTGAAGCAAACGGGAAGTTTTACAGTTTGCCCTACACCGGTGCTGACGGTTCCGGCCTTGGCAAATCTCTCAAGGCAACCGTGCATCCCCTGCGCAGCAATATTCCGATCTATCTCGCGGCCGAAGGACCAAAGAATGTCGCCCTCTCAGGCGAAATATGTGATGGATGGTTGCCGCTGTTCTTTGCACCTAAAGAAGATGCCTTCTATCGTCGCTGCCTCAATGAAGGTTTTGCCAAATCGTCTGAGGGACTGAACAAAGCAGAGCGATTTGAAGTCGCTTCGGGAGCGATGATCATTCCTGGCGATGACGCTGAAAAATGTGCCGATATGGTGCGTCCGTTTTTAGCCCTCTATGCCGGAGGTATGGGAGCCAAAGATGTCAACTTTCACTTTGAAGTTTTTGCTCGCATGGGCTACGAGGATGTGGCCGTGAAGGTTCAAGAATTGTATTTGCAAGGCAAGAAGGCCGAAGCTGCTGCCGCAATTCCCCTGAAAATGGTTGAAGATGTTGCCCTCGTGGGACCTATCGACAAAATCAAAGATGAACTTGTGCAGTGGAAAGAAACCTGCATTACGTCCTTCTTACTCAGTGGGCCAGCGCAGATGCTTGAGTTCTACGCCGATCTCATCAACGGCTGAGCATTTTTCGCCGACTAATCACAGCAGGAATCGCGCCAACCGCAGCCGCGACATTTGAAATGCGCATGCTCGGGCGAAAGATCCCCGCCACATAACGGGCATTCAGCAAAAGTTCCGCGCGGTGAACGACAGGATCCGCCCTTGGCGGGAGGCGGGACCAGTTGCTCAAGAGGTTTTATCTCAGAAGTCACGCCTTAAGTGTGTCATTTCAAACCGTCCCAGCAAGTGACCCTCACTAAGATTTAGTCACCTTTTGAGTATGTATGTCTGATCCCTCACTCGCCCCACTTCCCCATCCCCACCGACCTGGCTCAGCTCGAGCCGCTCTGTCTTACCCCGCCTATCGATTGATCTGGAGTGGGCTGTTCTTATCCAATATCGGAACATGGATGCAGAACTTGGCGTTACCGGCATACATCGACCATCGCACGGGCTCGGCGAAAACTGTCAGCCTCTTGGTCTTCGCTCAACTTGGCCCAATGTTATTGCTGGCGATACCTGGTGGAATTCTTGCTGATCGCGTCAACCGCCAACGCTTTTTGTTGACCATGCAATGGATCCAATTAGTTTTCTCTCTCGTCTTGGCATTAATCGTCAGTGTTGATGGACCGATTTGGGGACTCTTCATCGCCCAAATTTCTATCGGTATCGGCAACGCATTGAACGCTCCCGCATCTCAAGCCAGCATTCCACTTTTGGTTGATCGTCGCGATCTTGCGGGGGCGATCAGCATGAATTCAATTCAACTCAATGCCAGTCGCGTGGCAGGACCGTCAATTGCCGCACTGTTGGCATTGTGGGGCATTTCGACTGCTCAGATTTTTGTTCTCAACGCTGCTACCTATCTGTTTCTGATCGTTGCCCTGACCCGAGTCGTGTTACCCGATATCCGCGGTCAGCATCCTGAAAGAGGCTGGCGGCGAGCGCTCACAGGCCTACGGATCAGTCGTGAACGCGGTGTACTCGCAAGACTTTTGTTGACAATGACTGGTTTTTCATTTTTTTCGCTGGTCTTCGTGGCTCTTTTTCCTTCAGTGGCGCGGATCAATTTCGGTGTTGACCCTCTCGGTTCAACATATCGCTGGCTGTATGCCACATGGGGTCTCGGTGCATTTTTCGGGGCTCTGTCCACTGGCACAGTTTTGGCTAGCGTCCACCGACCAATGGTGATCCGTCGCGGGCTGATTGGTTTCTCCATCAGTCTTGCTGGATTCGCATTAATGCATTCTCCCGCCCCAGCCTTCCCGATTGGGTTTTGTCTCGGGGTCTTTTATTTCATGGCCGCTAACTCCATGGCCACAGTGTTTCAGCAGAACCTGAAAGATGACGAACGCGTCACCATGATGCCGCTATGGTTCATGGCTTTTGGCGGCACAGTCGCATTGAGTGGTTTAGCCGCTGGTCCGATCATTGATGTCATCGGCACTCAATCAGTTCTTTTATTCGGAGCGGCATTCGCTCTCTTTCTGAGTTGGTGGTCAAACCTAGACCGACTACCTAGCGACTCATTCCTCACTCAGCCATAACGGCATCGATCACGCGCTCAAGACGTGCCACACGACTTCCCTTGACCAAAATGACTGCCTCAGAATTAAGTTCTTGCACCCGCTGTTGCACTTCTTCTAGCGACATCGCTGGGACACCATAAGCGGTTGTTTCTACCGCCAGAATCTCTATGCGGTACTTCTGAGCCTGATCCACTATCGCTGCGTACGCCGCCTCGGGTTCTGTGATCTCGGCCATCACGCCAAGTACCGCCACCTTTGTCTTGGCATTGATTTCACCGATGGTGTCAATAGCGGCAGACATGGATGTGGGATTGGCGTTATAACAATCGTCAAAGAGCAAGGCCCCG
This sequence comes from Ilumatobacteraceae bacterium, assembly GCA_009694465.1. Classification (GTDB taxonomy): domain Bacteria; phylum Actinomycetota; class Acidimicrobiia; order Acidimicrobiales; family Ilumatobacteraceae; genus Casp-actino8. The sequence goes on along the minus strand of SHUW01000076.1, from coordinate 4,204 downwards.
CGTGGAGTGCGTTTGGCTTGCATGCGGTGTTCGGAAATCGTGGCCATGCTGAGTGCCAAAGCCATCGAGTCCAAAGAAATACCCAGAGATTCACCAACGGCAATAGCCGCAGCAGCATTATGCGCCATATGGCGACCAGCAATAGAGAGTTTCATTGCACACGACCCAGATGGTGTGCGTATCACGAATGCTGCGCAACCTTGCTGATCAATAGTGACAGCAGAAATGTGGACATCTGCCGATGCAGATTCGCCGTATGTCATCACTGGCGCACTTGAGCGCGCGCTCATCGCCATCACTAAAGAATCATCGGCGTTCAAGATCGCCATCCCTTGTGGCGGCAATGCCTCAATCAATTCACCTTTAGCTTCAGCCACGCCAGCGAGACCTCCGAGCAGTTCGGTGTGGGCTTGACCAACTCGCGTGACCACACCGATTGATGGGCGGGCGATCCGACACAGATCGGCGATCTGTCCATGTCCGCGCATGCCCATCTCGAGCACTAATACTTGGGTATTGACCGGAGCGTTCAAGATTGTCACGGGCAAACCTTGCTCATTATTGAAACTTCGAATGTTCGCCACGACGCGCTTGCTTGGCATCAAGGCAGCGGCGATCAGATCCTTCGTCGTCGTTTTACCAACTGATCCAGTCACGCCGACGACAACAGTTGACTCCGCGAACTGCTGACGCGCCCAGCGTGCTGCATCAATCAGAGCGATCGCAGTATCGGAGACAACGATTGCTGACCCACCGATCCGTTCCGCAACATCAATGCGTGAAGTCAGGTAAGCACTTGCACCGGCACTCAAAGCATCAGCAATGAAGTCGTGTCCATCACGCTGCGCCACTATTGGCACAAATAATTGGTGCGGTGAGACCTGACGCGAGTCAAAGGTTGCACCATCAATGTCAGTATCTGGTCCGATCAAGCGCGCCCCAAGAGCATTCGCTAGGTCCTGCGCACGCCATCTCATGAGATAGACGGTAGTTGCTCTGTTCGCTGTTTAGGTGTCAGTGCTGAACGTCGGCGAGAGTCTCGCCCAGTTCATACTTCACGTATTCTTCACCAGTGTCTTCAGCGTTCTCAAACTGAATGACACCCATCTCTTCATAGCGACGGCGCAGCCATGAATTGTTGCGATCCAAAAGACCCAGTTTCTTACAGTTCGGGACGATCTTGGCAAACAACATCTGCTGGAATACTTCACGAGTCGGGTCGCGCAAGATCAAAGGCACGACATCGCGTGGGTTAACGCCCATACGCTCCCAGACCTCTTGCGACATGAAGCGGTCGCGCATCCGCACCGAAGCCTCATAGGCAAATTCCTGACGCTCCTTGATCTCAACGTCACTCATCTCCTTGTAGACCTCTTGCAGAGACAACACACCGAAGGCCACATGGCGGGCTTCGTCACTCATGACATAACGCAATAACTTCTTCAACAGTGGCTCTGTGGTCATCTGCTGCATGTTGCCGAAAGCAGCCAAGGCCAGACCTTCAACCATGATCTGCATACCTAAATAGGTCATGTCCCAACGGCTGTCGTTGACAATGTCATCAAGCAACATCCGTAGGTGGGCATTGATCTGATACGAGCCTCCAAGTTTTTCGTCGAGATAGCGTGCGAACACTTCAACATGACGAGCTTCGTCAACAACTTGAGTGCTGGCATACAACTTGGCGTCGTACCACGGGACAGTCTCCACGATCTTGGCAGTGCAGATAAGGGCACCCTGCTCGCCGTGCATGAACTGCGACAAACTCCAGCGCCGCTGCTCAATACCAAAAGCGGTCCACTCCTTGTCGCCCCACTTCGACATCACTGTTCCTTCGTAGTGATTTGCGGTCAAGCCAGAGGAAAGTGCGGCTTGATCCATGCTGACTTGCTTTTCCTCGTCAACAACTGTCTCCCATGGCAGGTCGGTCGTGGCATTCCACTGCCCAACTTTGGCCTTTTCGTACAACTTGCGTAAGGCTGGACGTGACAGCGAATAATCCCACGTAAAAATCGCATCAGCGTTGTCCTTGACGATGTGCTGGATTGCATCAACATCAGTATTGGTGATTGACAAAATTGCCTCAATGTCATTGAGTTCACTGCGACCCAACATTTCTTGGCTTTCGTTTTCGGTAATACTCATTTTTTTCTCCTGTTTAGGTTTCGATATGTGAAAAAGTTTGCTGATTTAGACGGCTGCTACTGCATTCAACGCGCTGATAAAGGGACCGAAGAATTTTCGAGCTGAATCTGGATCGGCCAAATCAAAGTGCTCACTCGGAGCCAAGAAGTACGAGATCACTAACCGAGCCAACATCTCAACGAAAACGTCGGCTTCCTCAGCTGGAATAAACTCGATCGTCAAGGGAGTGATGTACTGCGAGGCGACCCGCAAAATGCGTGGCAAGCCCTCAACTGTCAAAGACTTCAGGGCCGTGCCTTCTTCTGTAGAAAGCATCATTGCGAGATGTTGATCACCACGCATCGCGTGAAGCGCGTACACCGAGACCTTGACGGTGAAATCCAGCAAGGACTCAACCTCGGTCAGTTTTGAACGCATGCCCTCAAAGAAATCCTGCAATTCACGCACCCGCAGAGCGTCAAACATCACGTCTTTGCCACCGGGGAACAAGCGGTACAACGTAGCTCGAGACACTCCAGCCTCTGTGGCCACATCGTCAATCGTCAGTTTGTTGATGCCCCAGCGATCAACGCAACGACGAGCGGCGTCAAGAATACGATCTTCCTGGGAAGGACCGAGATTGGCAAGGTTGCTCACAAATGAGACACTAAGACTTCTGGTGTCTCACTGTCAAGGTGAAGTCATAGAGAATTTTTCGCTAGTCTGAGGTTTACCCACAATCGGAAGGAAAATCCATGTTTCGTCGCCTCACAGCAACTGCTCTAGCCGTCGCCGTTGTCTCTCTCGTCGCTTGCGGAAGCGAAGATAAAGACTCATCTACTCAAGGTGGCGATACTTGCGCCACGATCACCCCAGATGTCCTCACAATCGGAACTGGGTCCCCCGCTTACTCTCCTTGGGTCGAAAATGATGCCCCAGAAAGTGGTGAGGGTTTTGAAGCCGCCGTTGCGCTGGCCGTCGCCGCCGAACTTGGCTACGAAGGCGATGCTGTTCAATGGGTGCGCACAACTTTTGATGAGGCCATCGCCCCGGGTGCTAAGAACTTTGACTTCAACCTTCAGCAGTACTCCATCACTCCTGAGCGCTCTGAAACAATCAGTTTCAGTGACCCGTATTACTCGTCCAATCAAGCCATCGTGGCCTTGAATGCGAATGTGCCCGAAGGTCCGCTCACTATTGGAGATCTGACTGAGGTCAAGTTCGGCGTACAGGCTGGTACCACCAGTCTTGACTTCGTTAATGAAGTCATCAAGCCAAGCAACGAAGTTTTCGTCTACGACGATAATGCTGGCGCTAAAGCCGCTCTTGAAGCAGGCCAAATTGACGCCATTGTTGTTGACTTGCCGACTGCCCTATACATCTCCTATGTCGAGATTGAAGGAACTTCAGTCGTTGGTCAGTTCCCCGCCGCCGCGGGTGGCACGTCGGATGACTTTGGCATGGTCTTCGAAAAGGACAGCGATTTGGTTGCCTGCGTGAATACCGCTTTAGCCGCCATCAAGGCTTCTGGGGCACTTGCGACAATTGAGCAGACATGGCTGAGCGATAACACCGGCGTCCCAGTCATCACTCTCGACTGACCCAGCGCAACTGTTGGCAACAATCACAAGAACGATATGGTGCCCGAGATGAGCGATCACTCGGGCACCAGTTCTCTCAGCGAGGATTCCTCTCAGCGACCGCTTTCACGGCGGCAAGTTTTTGAACGGCGTCAAAAAAGGCGCTCCTTGCTGATCGCCTTGGCATCATCTTTGGCTGTCATCGGACTTTTAGTCGCACTCATTCCCCAAACTCCAGGCTGGTATAAGGTCAAGCGCTCATTTTTTAATGGCCCCGTTCTTGACGAAACTTTCCCCGCACTGCTGAGAGCTTTCGTGAAAGACATTCAGATTTTCTTATGGTGTGCACCATGTATTTTGGTTTTGGGAATGTTGTTAGCGATTTGCCGCAACGTCCGCTCGCCGCTCCTCTTTCCCTTACGGCTATTCGCCGCCGCCTATACCGACATCTTTCGCGGCATCCCAGTCATCTTGACCATCCTGCTCATCGGTTTCGGTAT
>SHUW01000075.1 GCA_009694465.1 Ilumatobacteraceae bacterium | reverse complement strand
AGGTTTCGCCAAAGCTGTTGGCGCTGGTGTTGGCAAGTGTTTCGCTAACTCTGGTCAAACCTGCAGCGCCTTAACTCGCATGTTGGTCCCACGCAATCGCTTGGCTGCCGCTGAGCAGATTGCCGCTGCGGCCGCCGCTAAGTTCACCACTGGTGATCCGTTTGATCCTGCTTCACGTTTAGGACCTTTGGTTTCAGCCGTACAGCGCGATCGTGTTCGGGGCTTCATCCAAACCGGTATTGACGAAGGGGCCACACTCGTGATGGGCGGCGCTGCAGTACCTGAAGGTCTTGACATCGGCTTTTATGTTCAGCCCACAATCTTTTCTGGTGTGACTCGAGAGATGACGATTTTCACCGAGGAGATCTTTGGGCCCGTGTTGTCGATCATTGCCTATGACAGTGAAGAAGAAGCCATTGAAATCGCTAACGACACTGTCTACGGTCTTGCCGCTGGCGTCTGGGGCAGTGATGTGGAACACGCCAAGAAAGTTGCTCGTCGGCTTCAGGCAGGTCAGGTCGAGGTCAACGGTGGATCATTCAACATCGCTGCGCCATTTGGTGGTTACAAGCAGAGTGGACTTGGACGTGAAGGTGGCACGTTCGGACTTGAAGAGTTCTGCGAAGTGAAAGCAATGCAACTCTGATTCACGGCAGACTTGGGATCTGATGGCCCCGACAACTGAAACTTCTCGATCACAACAGATCAGTCGTGTGCCGTATCTGCCTGGCCTTGACGGTCTGCGTGCTCTTGCCGTCATAGCGGTGATCATCTATCACGCCAACTCGGCCTGGCTGCCCGGCGGATTTCTTGGTGTTGAGGTCTTCTTTGTCATTAGTGGATATTTGATCACCCTGTTGCTCGTCGCTGAAGAAGAGCGCACAGGGACGGTGAGTTTGCGCGACTTCTGGTTGCGCCGGGCGCGCCGTTTGCTACCGGCATTATTCACAATGATGGTGCTGTTGATCATGTGGACATCGGTGCGCGAGCGTGATTCGCTTGGTTCATTGCGGGGCGATGTCATAGCGGGAACTTTGTACGGTTCAAACTGGTTTCAGGCCTGGCAGGGTGCGGGCTACACAGCGGCTAATGATTTTGCTCCGTTGCGCCATTTGTGGTCACTTGGAGTTGAAGAGCAGTTTTACCTTGTGTGGCCTGTCATCATGCTCATCATTTTGCGCCGCGGTCGCGATTCCTTACCCCGTGTGGCGACATGGTTCGTGGGCATAGCTTTCGTGATCGCTGGACTCGTCGCAATTCTGATGCCTAGTGGGCGCATCGGCGATAGTTGTGCGTCAACGCCAAGTGCTTTCTGGAATATCGGGGACCGCTGTCTGAGCAAGATCGACTTGCTCTACCTATCAACACCAACGCGTGCCACGGGACTACTCCTCGGTGCAGCACTCGCCATCGTCTGGCGACCGTACGCCTTGTTGCGCGGTCCGATGAAACGAAAAGGCAAAATGATGGACCCAATCGCCGTATTGGGCTTGATTTTATTGGTGTTTTTAGTCAGCAAGGTACACATCGTGCATCTTGTGGGTGAAGATGGCTTATATGCTGACCCATGGTTGTTTCGCGGCGGCTTGCTGCTGACGGGTGTCGCTACGTTAATGATTATTGCCGCAGTTGCTCACCAGAAGGCGTTGACTGGACGCATCTTGGGCAATGTGGTTTTGCGCGTGATCGGCGAGCGTTCCTACGGTTTGTATCTTTATCATTGGCCGATTTTTCAGGCCATCAGACATGAAACCGGGATCCCCCTCAAACCCCATGAGTTTCTTGTTGGCATTTTGATCACAGTTCTTGTCGCTGAAGGCTCATATCGCCTGATTGAGTTGCCGATACGTGAGAAGCGTTTGCGGGAATCTCTCCGTTCGTTGTTACGCGGTGGTCCACAGGCAATACAAAGACGTAGTTCTTTCGCGGCCATCACGGCTTGCTCATTGCTCTTGCCAGTCTTTGCCGTTGTCAGTCTGGCCACGGCTGATGAGAGACCCAATGAAGTGCAGGCTTCACTAGATGCTGGTGATGATGTAGTCACCGATGTTCTTGATGATTTGACCCCCGACACTTCGTTGAGCCCGAGTACTTCGCTTGCTGTGGAAGTGCCAGTTTCTACGACATCTTTTGTGCCACCGCATTATCCAGTCTTCGCCTTGGGCGACTCGGTGATGAAAGGGGCAGCTCCAACATTGGCCGAACTCGGCATCGTTGTCGACGCGGTTCAAGACCGTCAGGGAAAAATGGGCGCCGATATTTTTATCCAGTTGCAGGATCTGGGGGTGACGATGGATGCGGTGGTGATTCACCTCGGTACCAACGGTCCGATGAGCCAGAAAACTCTTGATTCAATGATGGAGGCCGTCGCTGGTGTGCCGAGAGTTGTCATTTTGACGGGCAAGGCCAATCGCGATTGGACAGATAAAAATAATAAGAAAATTCGCGCTCTCCCATCGGCATATCCGAACGTCGTTGTGTTGGACTGGGAATTGGTAGCGACCTTATGTGAGGGCAAATGTTTGACTGCCGATGGAATTCACCTCGATCGCGACGGCATGAAGTACTACGCCGCAGAAATCTGGAAGGCCCTTGGGCGCGAAATCCTGTAAAATTAGACACCTTTGAGGTCCAATATTGCTCAGCGTTTTCAGGATGTGCTTCTCGGCGACATACGATCTAGCCCATGACTTTGAAAACTCCCGTACGCGTTGCCGTGACCGGTGCTGCCGGCCAAATTGGTTACAGCCTTCTCTTTCGTATCGCCTCAGGAGCAATGCTCGGACCCGATACTCCAGTGATCCTGCAGTTGCTGGAAATCACGCCGGCTCTGAAGGCTCTTGAAGGCGTCAAAATGGAACTTGACGATTGTGCTTTTCCATTATTGGCGGGTGTTATTGGTACCGATGATGCCGATGTGGCCTTTGGAGACGCTGATGTGGCCCTTCTCGTGGGCGCTATGCCCCGCAAGGCTGGTATGGAGCGGGCAGATCTTTTGAGCGCCAATGGAGGCATTTTTAAGCCTCAGGGTGAGGCGTTGTCGCGCAGTGCCAAGCGCGACATCAAAATTCTTGTGGTTGGAAACCCTGCCAACACCAATGCTTTGATCGCTCAGCAGAATGCCAAGACTTTGGATGCCAGTCGCTTCACAGCGATGACCCGTTTGGACCACAACCGTGCGGTCAGCCAAATCGCTCAGAAACTTGCTCAGCCAGTCACCGCAGTCACGAAGATGACGATTTGGGGTAACCACTCCACGACTCAGTATCCAGACTTGTTCCACTGTGAAGTAGGCGGCAAAAACGCTTATCAGGCTGTCAACGATCACGCTTGGGTGGATGGGACTTTCATTCCGTCTGTTGCCAAGCGCGGGGCCGCAATCATTGAAGCCCGTGGTGCATCATCAGCAGCGTCAGCAGCGAATGCGGCGATTGATCATGTACGCAGTTGGGCTCTTGGGACCTCTCCCGGCGATTGGGTGTCAATGGCGATACCGAGTGACGGCAGCTATGGCGTACCAGAGGGTTTGATTTCCAGTTTCCCGTGTGTCTGCAAAGACGGCGTGTACAGCATCGTGCAGGGACTTGATATTGACGCTTACAGCCGTGGGAAGATCGACGCCTCGACCACCGAACTAGCCGAAGAGCGTGACGCCGTTCGCGACCTCGGCCTCATTGGTTGAACTGGTGGCGAGTTAACTGACTGCTACTTGGCAGGCAATGCGCATCATTTGATCGACACCTTTTTTCAAATCCTCGTCGGAGATCCGCTCAACGTTGCCGGCGTCGGGGTCAATCACATCGCTCACGGTCATCATCGCCAGTGCCTGCATCCCCTTCATGGTGGCCACGGTGTACATCATCGAGGCTTCCATTTCGACGCCCAAGTGCCCGAGACGGCGCCACAGGCCAAAGGTATTTGGGTCAGGATCATAAAACAGTCCACTGGTCACAATCGGACCGACAAAGACTCGATCACTCACTGCGCGACTGAGTCGGGCGGCCACCTCCACCAGAGAAAATGTGGCTGTAGGGGCAAAGCCTTCCATCCCCGCATAGCGAATCGGCGTGCGATCATCGGCAGATGCGCTGACAGCAATAATCGTGTCGGCCATGCGTAAATGGGTTTGCAGCCCGCCACAGGTGCCCACTCGGACAAGGCGTTTGGCCCCCAACATGGCGAGCTCTTCAAAGATGATTCCAGCACTCGGAGCTCCCATGCCAGTTGTTTGCACACTGATCGGTTTTCCTTCAAAGGTGCCTGTATAGCCCAACATTCCGCGTTCCTCATTGACCAAACGGGCCCCTGGATCAAAGAAGTTTTCGGCGATGTACTGGGCTCGGCGAGGGTCGCCAGGGCACAAAACGGCTGGCGCATAGTCACCTGGTTCGGCTCTTAAGTGGATGGGCATGTTTTCACAGTAGGCGCGCCAGTTACTCTCTCAGTGTGCTTGCTGAGCAAATGATCAATGCCCATCTCTATAACTTGGCGGACCCCGCCTTCATTGAGCATTGCGCGCAACAGATGAGCAACGAAGGGGTATGTATTTTGCCCGAGTTTTTGAACCCACAAGCGGTTCAAGTTGTGCGGCACGAGGCAGACGAACTTGTTCCCATTGCATTTCGTTCTTCGTCGAATGCGACGCCATATCTCGGACCGGCGAATGAAGAATTTCCTGTCGGCCACCCGCGTCGCACTTTGACCCAGGGTTCTGTCGAAGTCATCGCCTATGACCAATTTCGCGCCGATGATTCGCTCCGTGCGTTGTATGAATGGGAACCACTACTTGAGTTCATCCGAGGTTGTTTGGGTCTTCGAAAGTTGTATCGCTATGGAGACCCGTTAGGTGCACTGAACTTGGCGGTTATGCGCTCTGGCGATGCTTTGGGTTGGCATTTTGATATGGCCGATTTTGTTGTGTCGATTGCGATTCAGTCGTCGATCAAGGGCGGCGAGTTCGAAAACGCTAAGCAAATCAGGTCAAATGATGATGAGAACTACCCAGCGGTTCAACGCGTCTTGAATGATCAGTCACCAGATTTAGTGCGCACTGAACCAATGACCCCAGGAACTTTGATGTTATTTAATGGTCGCTGGAGCATGCACCGAGTGACAGCGATTGAAGGAGAACGGGCGCGCTACGTTGCTCTCTTGGCGTACGACACCAAGCCGAACACTGACTCTTCTGAGACTTTAAAAATGTCGCGCTACGGACGTTTACCGAGCACTATGAAGAACACGCGATAGGAGATTGATGATGAAAAAAACTTTTCAAGTTGGTGAAGGATTTTTCGGCGAGGGAGTCAATGCCGCGCATATCAACACTGTGTTGGGTCATAAAAGTGGTCCCGCGGGAATTTCTTTTATAAATTCTTTGGCGTCACCAACGATTGGTCATATCCCTTTTTTGGTGGTTTGGAAACCCAATATGCCGGTCTCGCCGGCCACCTTGTTCGTCAACAAGTCAGCCATTGCGGGGGAGCGACATGGTGAATTGACATGGGGCGCGGCACAGGCCGGGGTGGCCCATGGAGTGACTGAATACAGTGCCGAAAGATTCAAAAAAATTGGCTCATCAGACGCATTTGTCCTGCTCACAGCGGTATGGGTGAATCCAGAGGCCGATGATGAGCAAGCTGTTTACGCCAATAATCGCAGTGCAACTTTGGCGGCTCTGCGCCAAGGAGCAGCCACTTCTCAGGAGTCAAAAGCGCTTCTTGATTTTCGATCTGGCGGCTCTGCGGCCAATCCTTACTTCGGTGGCGACTGACTCGCGGACTGTTCATATTCTTGCGCGAGCCCCTCTCGCAGGACTTTCGCGATATTTCCCCTTGCATTGGGGGGTCGTTATCGGTCAGAATGACAAGCATGTAGTTAGACGGGTGGCTCGGCCCTGCGAATTTCGCGGACAGAACCACCCTTGAGTGACCTGCGGGTCAGGATGGCAAGGCAGCCATATGAACGAACCAATGATCGACAACAACTGGCAAAATGACGCGAACTGTCTCGGCGTTGACCCCGACCTCTTTTTCCCTGAGCGTGGAGCGTCAACTCGAGAAGCCAAGGAAGTTTGCAAGGGTTGTGTCGTGCGCATGGAATGTTTGGAATATGCCCTAGTGAATGGCGAAAAGTTCGGCATTTGGGGCGGTCTATCAGAACGTGAGCGTCGCCGTCTGCGTCGCCAACGCGCTCAGTCAAATCGCCGTATCGCCACCGCCTGATCTGGTTTTAGAAGTGGTAGCCGTGTGAGCGGCGGTATTCGATTGTTGTCTCAACGCCGAGACCCAGTTCGTCCCAACGTTCGGAAGAAATTTTCTTCAGCGCGGCTTCGCTCAGTAAACCAACTAGTTCACAATGGTCAATATCAGCCTGCATAAATGGGACTAATTGGGCAATGCGGTCAAAAGCGATATCGGGTCCGATGCGTAGTGGATCAATTAAGTTCATACTGATTTGCCAACGATCGCCAACGTTGAGTGCGAGTGTACGAATACCATCTCCGCGTACCTGGCGCGCTAAAGCGTGAGCTGCTTCAGCGCTTGTATCGCCGCTCATCCACACGTTGTAGGCAACTAATAAGCCACGCGCCCCAACGCACATCGCTCCCGCAGTTGAGTGTCCGTCGGGTCCACCGCGATCGGGTATCAACGACGACCACGCTTGGCGCCGAATGTCCGGCAATGACTTTTCAGTGCCGTATAAAAAACACGGTACGCCGAGCGTCGTCACAGCCCACTCCGCGAACTCATCTCTGGCCTGCGTGGCTTCGAACATCGTTGAACCAATAAGGGGAACAAAGGGCACAACATCAACGACGCCGAGTCGCGGGTGCACACCTTGGTGATTCTCGAGATGCAGCAGTTCAACTGCACATTGACTCAGTCTGCGCGGCGCAGAAATCCCGAGCAGAGTAAACACACTGCGGTTGTGGTCGCCATCGATGTGCACATCAAGTAGATCCTCGGCACAAACTCCTGCAAGAGTGCTCAATAGTCCTAGGTTGCGACCCTCACTTATATTCACGACGCACTCAAGCACGTCAGTACTGTGGCACATCGGTTGCTCATTGTGCTGTTTGGTACGCCAGCACTGACAAGGGGGGTAGCCCTGACGAGATAAGGGTGCTACTCTGAAGACATGATCGCAGCCCTTGGAACTCCGGAAATTATTGGTATTTGCCTTGTTGTCGCCGTTCTTTTTGGCGGAGCAAAGATCCCGAAGCTTGCCCGAAGTCTCGGACAGGCCAACAAAGAGTTCAAGAAGGGTCTTGAAGAGGGCACCAAAGAAGACGGTGCTTCCAAGTCTGAATGACCACTTGCCGGTCTGAGGAACGGCAACGAGTTGAAATTTTGGGCTTAGGCGGCGCGAACAGTGATCCGGCGTCTTTTGCCAATACGGCGGCGCTCACGCTCGCTGCAGCCACCCCACACCCCGTGGTCGATGTGGTTTTCCAGGGCATATTCCAAGCATGGTGCCGTGACTGAACACGTGGCACAGATTTTCCGGGCCCTGTCAACGCCAACCCCATCGCTGGGGAAAAACGTGTTAGGGGGGTAGGCACGACATGCGCC
>SHUW01000074.1 GCA_009694465.1 Ilumatobacteraceae bacterium | reverse complement strand
GGGGGGGAAATGCCGATTGAATCTTCTGGTCATAGTCGTGGTAACCCAAGGCTGTTTGAACTTGTAGAAAATGCTCCGAAAGTTGGCAAGAGTCCAACTGTTTGGGCATGGCCACAAATCATTGATCATCTCAAAGTAGCGAGTCAGCCGGTGCGAGGCCCATGGCCGCCGCATCAAGAACCGCGACCTGATCCAGATGCGGATTCGATGCCAGAGGCAATTGCCGATCCTGGTTCCACTAAGACATAAGCACAAAGTCAGACAAAGGAGCGCACCATGTACCCGACTCGGTTTAACTACGAATCACCCAAGTCGATTGCGGAAGCGATTGCCCTTCTTCACCAAGGTGGTGGTGAGGCAAAAATTCTTGCTGGCGGACAGAGTTTGGTCCCGATGATGAGACTTCGGTTTGCTGCTCCAGAGATGATTGTGGATATCAATAATATTCCCGGTCTGGATTATCTGACTGTTGATGCTGACGGAACGATTCATATTGGTGCATTGTGCCGACATTCGGATTTGGAAAAGTCATCACTACTGATGGCGCACCAACCGACGATGGCGGCGGCGGCACCTGTCATTGCAGATCCAATAGTTCGAAATCGTGGAACGCTGGTGGGATCTTTGTGCCATGCCGATCCGCAGGGCGACTGGTCATCGGTGATGATGGCACTCGGTGGCATCGTTGTAGCCCAAGGACCTAATGGACGCCGATCGATCCCAGCTGCCGATTTCGTCAAGGGACCCTTTCAGAACATGCTCGCTTTCGACGAGATTGCGATAGAGGCAATCGTCCCTGCGCCGAAAGGAATTCCCAACGGTGGATATCTGAAACTCGAACGACGAGTTGGTGATTTTGCAACAGCAGGCGTTGCTGTTGCTGTCGAATCCTCTCAGGGCTTGATCATTCGTGCGGGAATCGGTCTGACAGGGGTGGGAGGCTCGACGATTAATGCAACTGCTGCTGCACAGTCTTTGGTGGGAGCACCATTGACAGCAGGAAGCATCGCACATGCAGCAGATCTTGCGGCGCAAGCGGCTCAACCACGAAGCGATCACCGTGGTAGTGCTTCATATAAGCGTCAAATTGTAAAAACATTTGTGGTCCGGATTCTTAGCGGAGTAGTTGAATCAATCGAGAGGGCAGCCTGAGATGACAAGCTTAAACGAAGAAGTATTTCCGGACCAAGCAAGCAATGTCCCGGTCCGAAAAGTAACGATTCGCATTAACGGGGAGAATCGTTCTGCAAACGTTGAGCCCCGGTTGTTGCTTGCTCACTTGATTCGTCAGGGATTCAATTTGACTGGGACACATACCGGTTGCGACACCAGTAATTGCGGCGCTTGTACGGTGTTGTTCGATGGTCAACCCATCAAGAGTTGTGCGATGCTCGCGGTTCAAGCCGATGGCCATGATGTGATGACTGTTGAGGGTCTTGCAACTGCTAGTGAGCTACATCCAATCCAAGAAGGTTTTAAAGACGAGCACGGTCTTCAGTGTGGGTTTTGCACACCAGGGATGATGCTTACTGCTAAAGCGCTTTTAGATGAGAACCCAGATCCAACAGAAGACGAAATTCGCTGGGCCTTGTCTGGCAATCTTTGTCGATGCACTGGCTATCAAAACATCGTGAAGTCAGTGATGTGGGCTGCTCGAAAAATCAACAACCAGGCTGCGAACTAGAAAGGATCTGACGACATGTCGCTAGATGAAATCAAGATTGGCGGAATGGGTGCAAGTCGACGCCGCGTAGAGGACAATCGATTTATCCGTGGTAAGGGCAATTATGTTGATGACATTGTGTTGCCTGGCATGCTGCATATGGAGATTTTGCGTAGTCCGCTCGCGCATGCCCGGATCAAATCAATAGACACCAGTAAAGCCTGGGCAATTCCAGGAGTACGGCTCGTGATGACTGGCGAGATGATGGCCAGTCGCAACTTGGCGTGGATGCCGACGTTGTCGTATGACACCCAAGCAGTTCTGGCAACCGACAAAGTTCGTTTTCAGGGTCAAGAAGTTGCGTGCGTTATTGCAGATGATGCTTACATCGCCAAAGACGCGTGCGAGGCAATAGTTGTTGACTACGAACCATTGCCAGTGGTTGTCAATCCGATTCAGGCTATGGCACCAGGTGCACCACTGATCCGTGACGACAAAGAGAACCAGCACGACAACGTCGTATTTGACTGGGAAGTGGGTGACAAGGATGGCACCGAAAAAGCTTTTGCGCAGGCTGATGTAGTTTCCAAACTTGAACTTCACTATCCGCGCTCACACCCATCCCCACTGGAGACGTGCGGCTCGATTGCCGACTTTGATCGAGCGACTTCGAAACTGACCGTCTACATGACTACCCAAGCGCCGCACATTATTCGTGCTGCTGTTGCCATGGTGGCAGAACTTCCAGAACACATGATCCGGATTGTTTCACCGGATCTCGGAGGAGGTTTTGGCAACAAGGTCCCTGTTTACCCGGGCTATGTTGCGTCGATTCTTGCATCAATTCTGTTGGAACGACCAGTGAAGTGGATTGAAGACAAGACGGGCAATCTCATTTCCACCGGCTTCGGACGTGATGTCTATCTTCGCGGCGAAATGGCATTGCGCAAAGATGGCAAAATTCTTGGCGTGCGGATGCACACCGACTCTGATCATGGCGCATTTTTCTCGGATGCGCAGCCAAGCAAATTCAAGATTGGTTTGATGCACTCCGCGTTTGCGTGTTATGACATTCCTGCGGCGCACTTGACAGCGCGTGGACTGTACACCAACAAAGCGCCGGGTGGAGTGGCATATCGTTGCTCTTTTCGTGTCACGGAAGCGATGTTTTTTCAAGAGCGCATGGTGCAGGCTGCAGCCGATGATTTGGGCATGGACCAAGCCGAGTTCCGTCGTCTTAACTTTGTACGCGATGAGGACTTCCCGCATCGCACCGCATTTGGATTCCTCACCGACTCTGGACAGTATGCAAAGTGTCTTGACGTAGGTCTTGAAGCCATTGGATACAAAGACTTTTTGAAACAAAAAGAAGAGGCGAAGAAGCGGGGCCGCCTACTCGGTATCGGTATCTCGACGATGACCGAACCATTGGGTGCTGGCAATAGTCGCGAGTACGACATTCTTGGAATCAAGATGTTTGACTCTGCCGAATTGCGCGTGCATATGTCAGGTAAGGCGATCTTGCGCACGGGTGCAAAATCACAGGGTCAAGGTCATGAGACCACGTGGGCACAAATTGTTGCTCATGAACTAGGGATTCCTGCCGACGACATTACAGTCGAAGAAGGTGACACTGACACTGCGCCATTCGGGATGGGCACTTATGCCTCGCGCAGTACCCCTGTTGCAGGTGCGGCTGTAGCAATGGTCTCGCGCAAGATTCGAGCGAAAGCACGCAAGCTCGCTGCTCACTTGTTGGAAGTTTCTGAAGAGGATGTTGAGTGGGAACTCGGTCGCTTCTATGTTCGCAGTTCGCCAGATCGCGGAGTGACGATTCAGGACTGTGCGAATGCCGCGTACAGCAATATGCCAGATGGTCTGGAGCCGGGCTTGGAGAACACTGCCTACTATGACCCTCCAAACTTGACCTGGCCGTTTGCCTGCTACATCGCAACAGTTGAGGTTGATCCAGAGACTGGCGTGTGGGATGTACTTAATGTTGTGGCAGTTGATGACTGTGGAGTGCGCATCAATCCGATGATCGTAGAAGGACAGATCATGGGTGGATTGACAGAGGCGTACGCAATGGCGAGTATGCAGTTCATTACATTTGACGCCGAAGGAAACTGCGTCGGGTCGAACTACATGGACTATCTGCTACCGACCGCTTGGGAGACACCTGGATTTGAATTGCACGAAGTTGTAACACCTTGTCCGCATCATCCGATCGGAGCCAAAGGTATTGGCGAGTGCGCCACCGTGGGTGGTCCTGCCGCGTTTGTTAATGCAGTGATGGATGCACTCAAGGGAACTGGCGTGCGCAATATTGACATGCCATTGTTGCCAGACAGGGTGTATGAGGCCTTTACAACTCGACGCGATATCTCGGGCATGCCGCCAGTGAAGACGGAAGACTAATGGGCGATCAGACGCTGGACAGTTGGGCGGTTTTGAGCAAAGCCGTTGAGCTTGCGAAGCTCGGTGAGGACTTTGTATTAGCAACGGTTGTATGGCGTCAGGGTCCATCATCGGGTCAGCACGGTTCGAGAGCGATTGTGATGGCGTCGGGCGAAATCCACGGTTGGATTGGTGGAGCGTGTGCAGAACCAGTTTTGCTTCGCGAGGCTCAACGAGCGCTTGCTGATCGTAAACCGCGACTCCTCATGCTTGGAGAATCTGAGCAGTTGGGTGCAATTGCTGAGGGCATTACGCAAATTGCTATCTCATGTCAAAGTGACGGCGCACTCCAGATTTATCTTGAGCCTGTACAAATCACACCTCATCTTGTGGTTGTCGGTCGATCGCCGATGGCGCATACTTTGCACGACTTAGCGGTCAGTCTTGACTGGCGTGCCGAGATAGTTGATGGAACAGATTTTTCCTCAGCCAATTTTGATGCACGATCACTCGTGGTAATTGCTACTCAGGGACATGGTGATGAAGAGCTCACAGAGTTAGCAATCGCTGGCAAGCCTGCCTATGTCGGTTTAGTTGCATCTCGGCGACGGGGTGAAGCAGTACTTGGATACTTGGCAGATAAGGGAATTGCTCAAGACCTTCTAGAAAATGTACGGGTACCCGCTGGGCTTGACCTTGGACACACAAATCATCGGGAGATGGCCGTAGCTGTTTTGGCCCAACTGGTGCAGTTGCGTGCCGCTGGAAAAATCGTTGCTTCTTCAGCAATGACGACCAAGTTGGTAGTTGATCCCATCTGTGGTATGACGGTAAACGCTGACAGGACGAGTCAAGTAGTCGAATTCAAAGGCGTGACATATTTCTTTTGCTGCTCAGGCTGCCGTGATACTTTTGCAAAAGATCCGATCGCTCATGTTTCGAAGGAGGCAAGATGCTGATTAAAAATAGTTTTGAAGTAGCCCAACCGATTGAGAGCGTATGGGTGTTCTTCCAAGATATTCCTCAGGTTGCTGCGTGCTTGCCGGGCGCAGAACTTAATGATCTAGTAGGGGATGACAAATACGTTGGCAAAGTAGCGATCAAATTGGGGCCCGTCAAATTGCAGTTCGCAGGCTCTGCTCAGATTAAAGAACGAAATGACAGTGCCAAGCGGATCGTTGTTGATGCTGCTGGTGCTGACGAAAAGGGTCGCGGTCAAGCCGCGCTGATGCTGACCGCATCGTTAACCCCAATTTCGAGTGGGACGAAAGTTGATGTCCTGATGGATTTGCAACTCTCTGGCGCTGCTGCACAATATGGTCGTGGGCTTGTTTCCGATGTCACTCAAGTCTTGCTTGGAGATTTTGCGTCAACGATGCAGGCTCGCCTTGGTGCAATCGCTCGCGGGCAATCTCCAGATCAAATTGCCGCCGCAAAATCAGCTAGTGGATTGGCGATAGGTGTCCGAGCGGCACGCATGGCTCTGGCCCGAGTATTTAAGCGATTTTTTCTTCCATATCAATCAATGGCGAACTAACGAGGAGCGCATATGTCACTTTGGACTTTCGGAAACTTGCTACTGCTAGTAGCAGTGGTTCCAATCCTCGTCGGACTACTCAACAGGGTGCTTGCGGCGCTTGAGCGGATTCGCGCAGCTTCTGCTGACATTCTCAGCGGCGGCGTCGCACTGATTGGAGAAGTGAATGATGTACCAGAGTTGTTGGCTAAGACCGACAGCACAATACACGAGGTTGCTGTCGGTGCAGTGCGTTACGCCGGTTCCGTCGGAAAACTTCTGGGCTGAGTAGGAGAAACTTAATATGCCAACCGTTGCCGTAATCACATTGGTGTTGACAACACTGATCATCGCCGCCGCCGCACTCGGACTCATCCGAGTCATTTTTCATTTAGTTGCCGTGAAGAAAACGCTCGCCAGCCTCTTCGCTGGTGTTGAAGTTGTTGCAGAGAAAACGAGCAGTGTTCCCATCGTGCTACCATCCGTCAACGAGAGCTTGCGACCAGTGCGCGAGTTCTGTGATGCAGTCTGATTAGGGGGATGACCACATGACAGCATTACTTCACGGATCGAACGCCGGATGGACAATTGGTTGGGTGGTTGGCCTTGCTGTGGTCCTCGTGGTCGTTGCGCTTGTAGTGTCAATTCTTCGTTTAGCCCAACAGATTGGCGACGAGGCGACCGATATTAATGATTCACTATCGAAATCGGTACACCACACGGCAGGGCTCCGCGAGCTCATTATCACAAACGAGTCGGCCATTGCCATAGTCGCAGGTTTGACCCGAGGTCGTAAGCGGCTGGGAGGCTGACCATGCATCTACTTGGTTTGACATCAACTCAGGAAAGTCTCTGGTGGGTGACGCTTGGGCTCGCGTTAATCGTGCTGCTCGCCGTCGCAGCATTCCTGACGCTGCTCGTCAGTCTCGTGCAAACGATCGAAAAACGGGTCGATGTCATTCGCACGACGCTCGATCAGGCAGAGGTGAATACATCCGATACCGCACTGATTGCCAATACGGGTGATTGCGTCGATGCGGTTCTGAGCGAGGGACTCGAACATCACTTGTTCCTCGGTCGCGTTCTCGACAAGGTGCGATCATGACGCTCTTAGTTGTGTTGACGGTCGTCGCGATCGCATTGCTCATTGCTGAACTGGCCGTCTACTTGTTTGTAGTCGGATCACAGCTAGCCCGCGTGGCGACTAAATTGGAGGGTTGTGCCGAGGTGGTTTGGGACATTAAGCGCAATGCTGAGCCAATCAAATCGGGCGTCGACCGCATCAATAGCACCGGCAGGGTGATTGCTGGTGCCCTACCGCTGTTGTATGGAATGGCCGAGGGCATTGTTGTCGGCGCAACCTACGAGGCAGCGCCGAAAACTGAATCGGTTCCGGCCCGACCGGCGATGAAGCGACGACGGACCCGGCTGCATGAGGCCGTTGGGTACACCCCAGGAGGACAATCATGAGCAGTCTCCCAGCGAAGTCGGCAACTCGCAATTCCAGTTCACTTGCATGGTTCGTGGTCGTCGTCGCTGGACTGGTGGTGCTGGCTATTGTCTCGGGGCTACAACTATCTGCGCGCCTCGGTGCTGGCCAGGACGTGTTGGACGGTGCGCGACCATTATTTACCGAAGAGCGAATCGTCGGCGACCGGGTCGGAATCACGATGATTGGCAACGTGGCCGACATGGTCGACCCGATTATCGATGCTGAAGGTGGCGCGGCGGGCGAGGTCGGGGCTTTGGTGGGGTTGGTCGCAGGTGCCACTGGACTCCCTCAAGCGGATGTACTTGCTGCTCTTAAAGCCAATTTTCCTCATACATATCACCTGCTACTGGCGCTGCCTCTGGATCAAGTGAGTGCCGAGATTCCTGACTTGTTGACCTTCGTGTCCAAGAACTCTCAAGTTGGCGACGCCAATGCTGTGCTGGGGGCAATCGCAGCGACCACTCCGCGCCTGGCCCAAGCCATTACCAACCTCATGGTTGTCACCGAGAATTGGCGAGATGTGGCAGGCACTGATGGAGTCTTGCGTTTCGACGGAGTAACCGAAGTGAACTCCGTTCCCGAAATCCGCGGTTTGTTCGAAGATGATGTTGTGACCGGCGTCGAAACCGTTGCATCAGACTTTCGTGGCT
>SHUW01000073.1 GCA_009694465.1 Ilumatobacteraceae bacterium | reverse complement strand
GACATCGGTGGAACTTTGATGGATGAAAACATCAGCCGTGCTGCAGGGGCCAATCACGGTCAGAAGATGAGTGAAGATAGTTTTCAGGCTTTGGTAGCACCACTTGGACGAAAACTCGCCCAGCGAAATACTGCCTACGCTTTACTTACGCCCTAGACAAAATCTCTGATGCGTTAGCAACATCGATCGCTAACTGGGTTTTCATTTCCTCAAGACCAGCAAACTTTTGCTCACCGCGTAAGCGAGTAACAAAGCGCAACATCGCGACCTCACCGTAGAGATCAAGATTAGTTTCGCCGATGATATGTGCCTCAATCAATGAAACCGGCGCATTTTCATAGAAGGTTGGTCGTCGTCCAATATTGATGGCGCACGGATATGTCTCTTCTTTCCCAGCGACCAGACGCACATACCATGCGGCGTACACCCCATCTGCAGGAACACACATCGTGACTGGTACCTCAACATTGGCTGTCGGAAAACCAATGGTTCGGCCACGTTGATCGCCATGGGCCACAGTCCCGCGGATCTCAAAAATGTGGCCAAGATTACGATTAGCGGCCTCAATATCACCTTGAGTAATCAACTCTCGAATAAAAGTTGAACTTGCTACGGAGCCATCAGACACGGTCAAGAGTTGCAAAGGTTCGACCTTGAAACCATAGCGATGACCCAACTCACGAAGTAGCGCCACATTTCCAGCGCGAGCCTTTCCAAAGTGGAAGTCCTCCCCAACAACGATGGTGTCAACTTTCAAACAATCCACCAGCACCCGCCTCACAAAATCCTCTGGTGACTCGGCGGCCTGTTGCTGATCAAAGGCGACCACGGCAACGGCATCCAACCCTGTCTGCGCTAAGAGTTCCATCTTCTGGGCGTGATCAGTGAGCAATTTAGGGGCTGACTCGGGCCGAACTAACGACGCTGGATGACGATCAAAGGTCACGAGAACTGATTGACAGCCAGATTCATTCGCTTCGGCAACGACTTGATCAATGACGAGACGATGGCCCACATGCAAGCCGTCATAGGCCCCAATAGTGACAATGCTTCGCGTCTCCACATGGTCCCACGCTGGAGTGGAAAAATTGTCGATCACCTGCACATCGGCAACGATACTCGCCGAGCGAGAAATTCTCATATCTCGGCCACGATGTCAACTGGGGGTGATGAAGACGATCAACGGACGAGCCATACCATCGCCAACTTTCGGATGAGCAAAAGGCTCATACACCGCAATGAGGTTGTCATTGGCGTCCACAATGGCCCATGGTGCTGGACCCGAGTTGACAAATGTTGCTTCGGGCAACACCTTGCCGTAGGAAACCGCCATGCGTACCTCA
This sequence comes from Ilumatobacteraceae bacterium, assembly GCA_009694465.1. Classification (GTDB taxonomy): domain Bacteria; phylum Actinomycetota; class Acidimicrobiia; order Acidimicrobiales; family Ilumatobacteraceae; genus Casp-actino8. Next base: position 6,488 of record SHUW01000073.1, on the reverse strand, counting down.
TCGTCAGCGTCAAAACGCGAAAGTCCGCGCACGCATTCAAGTACTGGTTGGAGAAATGAGTGGGCGTTGTCAGGAGTCAGGTCATCCAACGTGACGGTGTCAGAAATACCAAAACGGCCAATCGATGTTCGCCGCAGATCACACAAGTGGGCGCCGCCGCCCATCAATCTTCCTAAGTCAGAGGCCAAAGTGCGAATGTACGTTCCCGAGGAGCAGGCAACATCAATATCGATGAGGTTTCCACGCACCGCCATTACTTTGAATGAATGCACCGTCACTGGACGAGCCTCACGCTCAATCTCAATTCCAGCGCGCGCCAATTCATGAAGACGTTGACCATCAACTTTGAGGGCCGACACCATCGGTGGCACTTGCATAATGTGTCCCAACAGCTGTTGATTGACATTCCCATCAACGATTTCTTGAACCATCTCAATTGTCAGCCGAGAAATGATCTGCGACATGTCATAGGTGGCTGTCACCTCACCTGCCGCATCCAATGTTGTGGTCTCGCTACCAAGAACAACGGTTCCGGTATATGACTTTGATGTTGTCGGTTGACCATCAATCGTGACATTGTCCAAAAAGCGCAGCAAGCGTGTGGCGTCTCCAACACCGAGCAACAGCACACCTGTGGCATCGGGATCTAGGGTTCCGGAATGCCCGACCTTGCGTTCACCCAACAAGCGACGCGCCCGATCAACAACATCGTGACTAGTCATGCCAGCGGGCTTGTCAACGACAAGCAGGCCATGTACCTGTGCGGGCTTACGCCTCGCCACTGATATCTACATCACTATCGAAAACAGCATCATCAGTTTCAAGATCGTCGAGCCCTGGTTCATCAACGAAGATTTTCTTCTGCACATAATTATCTTCATTGACTGTGGCTTCGCGACTCGGACTTGGATTTTCTCGCAAGATCTTCTCAATTCGCTCAGCCGAACGAATCACATCATCAGGACGGAACGACAAGATCGGAGTCTTTTTAGCGCGCACTTGCTTAGCAATGGCACTTTGTAGACGCTTGCGATGATCGGTGAATGCTTCGAGGATCGGATCATCCCCATCCTCACCCGATAGTGAATCGAAATGGACGATCCCACGGTTCATTTCTGGATCCACATCAACACGCGTAATGGTCACAAACTCAAGGCGTTCATCGTCAATACGAACCAATTCGTCCGCTAAAACTTCGCGCAATGTTTCACCCAGACGCGCTGAACGTGGGTAGGCGTGGGTTGTGGCGTTGCGAGAAGGCGTGCGGGACTTGGAAGATCGCGCCGAGGGCCTATTCATATGCTTAACGCTATCGCTCAGACCTGTTTAATGCGAGTCATAACAACTAGTCGAAGACAGGAGAGGCCCGCAGTGTGCGCTTAAGTTCGCTCACTCCAGGGGTCGTGGCCACGACCTCAATGGCATCCCATAATGTGAGTGCCTCTGACCCACGCGGGATCCGCGAGATGACTGGCCCAAAAAACGAACCTTCGTTTTCTTGCCCGGGATGAAAGGTGAGAATCGGAGTACCGACATCTTTGCCCGTACGAGAAAAAGCCAGATCAGTATCACTTGCGATACGTTCGTCAAAACTTTCGTCAAAAGCTGAGCCGATCAAAGACTTAACTTCGGCTTCAGAAAAATTTGCCACTGCCAAAGCTTCAGAAATGAATGACTCACTGCGTGCAGCGAAATCATCGCGCCGTTTCATGTTGTGAGTTTGTGTACCAATCGCAGTATAGAAATCGCCGACACGTTCGTTGCCGAAAGAACCTTCAATCGCCACCGAGACACGTAGCGCCTCATGGCCCATGGCGTGCCAACGCTTATACTGATCGCCGTACCAATCCGCTGTATTCGTGGCATTAATCAACTTCAGAGAAATGAAACGCCAGCGAACTTCGTAGCTGCGAAGAGATTGAACCTCGACCACCCAGCGCGAAGTAATCCATGCCCATGGGCACACTGGGTCGAAAAAGAACTCAAGGTCAGTCATTGTGCGTCTTTAGGTCCGAACAACGAGTTTGTCCTCAAAGGTTTCAATCAAATCGCCAGGCTTGAGGTCCTGGAAATCGCTGAGTCCGATTCCGCATTCAAAGCCCTCACGAACTTCGCGAACGTCATCCTTGAAACGGCGCAACGATGTGATCGCTCCCTTCCAGATGATGACGCCCTCACGAATGAAGCGCACCTTCGTACCACGGTTGATCTGACCACTGCGGACATAACAACCAGCGATAGCCCCAAGTTTGGGAACTCGGAAGATGTCGCGCACTTCAGCTTCACCGGTGACGATTTCTTCGTACTCCGGCGCCAACATGCCAACCATCGCGCTTTCGATATCTTCAAGGAGTTTGTAGATGATTTCGTAGGAACGAATTTCCACATGTTCCGCTTCAGCCAGGTCACGGGCCTTGCGATCCGGACGAACATTGAAGGCGATAATCGTCGCATTAGTAGCCGCAGCAAGCGTGATGTCGTTTTCGGTCACTCCGCCGACGGCACGATGCACGAATGCCAATTTGACTTCATCGCGCTCAAGGCGCCGCAGACTTTCGGTCACTGCTTCCAGCGAACCTTGAACATCGGCCTTTAAAACCAGATTCAAAGTAGCCACTTCTCCAGCCTGAATCTGTGAGAAAACGTCTTCAAGTTTCACACCACGCTGCACGCGAGCGTCACCACGCTGAGCCTTGGCACGCAATCGATGTTCGCGCGCCTCACCAACAGTGCGGGCCGTTTTTTCATCGGGAGCAACTCGGAACTCATCGCCAGCCTGAGGCACAGTTGACAAACCGAGTACTTGCACTGGAGTCGATGGACCAGCTTCTTTAATCTGCTGACCCTTGTCGTCGATCATGGCACGAACTCGACCCCACGCACCACCAGCAACGATTGGATCGCCAACACGTAGCGTTCCTTTGTCAACTAGAACAGTCGCCACTGGTCCGCGACCAGTATCAAGATTGGCTTCAAGGACAACGCCTTTGGCGCGACCTGTCGGATTGGCTGTCAGTTCTTCAACTTCGGCAACAATCGTGAGTTGCTCAATGAGGTCGTCAACACCCAGGTTTTGTTGGGCTGACATTTCAACACAAATCGTGTCGCCACCCCATGACTCAGGTACCAGTTGCTGTTCTGCCAACTGAGCAAGAACTCGCTGGACATCGGCATTTTCTTTATCAACCTTGTTGATCGCCACAACCATCGGCACACCAGCCGCGCGTGCGTGGCTAATAGCTTCAATAGTTTGCGGCATGACACCATCGTCTGCTGCAACCATCAGAACGACGATGTCAGTGACTTGTGCACCACGGGCACGCATTTGCGTGAACGCTGCGTGACCAGGGGTGTCAATGAAGGTGACCTTCTTGCCATTTTGTAGAACTTGATATGCCCCAATATGTTGTGTGATTCCACCAGCTTCACCGGCGACAACATTGGCATTGCGAATTTTGTCCAACAGAGTGGTCTTACCATGGTCCACGTGACCCATGACGGTGATCACGGGTGGACGCAACTCTTGTGCAGCCTCGTCTTCGTCGTCGCTGTCATCAAACAACGCCTGCAATTCCATCTCTTCTTGTTGACCTGGCTCGACTAATAAGATCTCGGCGCCAATTTCAATAGCGAAGAGTTCCATTTGCTCATCGTTCAATGTCATGGTGGCGGTGATGATTTCACCGTTCTTAAATAAGAATCGAACAACGTCCGCAGCCGTGCGGTTCAAACGTGGCCCGAACTCTTGTGAAGATACGCCACGCTCAATAACGACAGTGCCCTCAGGGACTGGAGCCGAGTCTTCGCTATAAGCGATCGTTGATGCCTGTAGATCATCTTCACCACGACGACGACGACGACCACCACTGCGCGGAGCACGTCGGCCACCACTTGGTCGTGGACCTCCAGGTCGGCCAGGGCCGCCACCAGGACGACCGCCACCTGGACCACCAGGCGCGCCACCAGGAGCACCAGGTGCACCGCCGGGACCGCCGGGACCGCCGGGACGCGGGGCGCCAAATGCGCCAGCAGGACGCGGACCAGCACCAGGACGCGGGGTGCCGTAAGCACCAGCGGGACGAGGAGCACCGGTGCGCGGACCGCCATAACCAGTTCCACTTGGACGAGCGCTAGGAGCAGGTGCCGTGCGGGGACCACCAGGCGGCGGGGGCACAGGACGACCCGTGGCACTCATCGGACGACCGGGTGGCGGCGGCACAGGGCGGCCAGTCGGGCTCACTGGACGACCGGGTGGCGGTGGAGCCTGACGAGCAGTGGGGGTGGCTGGTGCGCCACCAGTCGCAACCGGACGCGGCTGAGAATCAGTTCGATCAGTGGCAGGAGGACGAGGAGACTCGCGTGTCACATCGCGGGGTGTCTCGCGAGGAGCGGTTGCTCGCGCTGAAATCACCGTGCCGGATTTGGCCACAGGCGTATCAACCACGGGTGCCACAACGACAGGGGCCACAACAGCAGGTGCCACAGCAGGTTTCTCAACGACCGGCTTAACAACTGGTGTCTCAACGACGGGTGCCACAACGACAGGAGCCACAACTGGTGCCTCAACGACCGGAGCAACGACAGGAGCCTCGGACTTGGGCGCCACCTTTTTGGCTGGCTTTTCCTCTTCAACAACAACGTCGCGTACGAGTCCAGCCAATTGCGCTTTGCGCTTGAGCATAGGTACGAAAGCCTCGACGAGCGTCGATTGTGGAGTCTTGGCAGCCACATTATTGGCTTTGCACAATTCCAACATCTCGGCATTGCTCATGCCGAGTGATTTCGCTAAATCGCTTACTTTAACCTTGTTATTTGCCACGCGGCGTTCAGTCCTTCGTTGTTTCGAACGCCGGTGACTCCGGCGTTGGTTTAGAGTTTCATGGTTGTGCGGCTCGTGTGAGTTGACGAGTAGTACTTATTTTGATTGCTAAAGCCTGACGCGCCGAGGACTGAGTTTTCCAGGCTCGATCAAAGGCACGAGTTTTTGTAGCCGCAGCGATACACGTTGCAGATTCATTGCAGATCCATGCACCGCGTCCGCTTGATGTGCGCGAGGCAACAGGTTGGCCTACGCCATTAGGCACGTAACGTGTCAGTAACTGCTGTTCCTTTCGAGAACGGCAGCCCACGCACGTGCGTATCGGGTGAGTCAACATCGTCATCAGGCGATCAGACCTCTCCCTCGGGCGGAGTGACATCTTCAACATCAACTGCATCAGGTTCATCAACTGCATCAAGTGCTGTTGCCTTTTCCCATTCTTCCAAGCTCATGATCGAACCATCACCAGCGTGGAATTCCTGTGCTCCCGTTTCGGCGTTAGCAACCCATTCACCTTCGGCATATTCAATGATCCCATTGACCTCGTTGTAATGTTGAGTCTCACTCTTAATGTCGATACGTACACCAACCAGACGGGCTGCAAGGCGGGCATTTTGGCCTTCCTTACCAATCGCCAATGGGAGTTGGAAATCGGGCACGATGACATCTGCCTGCGAGCGATCATCACTCAAGAGAACCTGCGTCACCTTGGCGGGCGAAAGTGCTTTAGCGATGAAATCAGCAAGATCGTCGCTGAAAGGAATGATGTCAATCTTTTCCTGATTGAGTTCGTTGACGACCATGCGAACTCGTCCACCACGGGCTCCGACGCATGCGCCTACGGGGTCGACATTGCTGTCGTTGGAGTGCACCGCAATTTTGGTGCGATGCCCTGGTTCACGGGCGCAGGCTTTGATCTCCACAACGCCATCAGCAATTTCCGGAACTTCAAGTTCGAACAAACGCTTAATGAGACCGGGGTGAGTACGACTAACAACGATCTGAGGACCTTTGTCGCTTCGACGAACTTCCACGATGTATGCCTTGACACGAGTTCCCGCGGTGGCACGCTCAAAAGGAACTTGTTCACTTTGTGGCATCAGTGCTTCAACTTTTCCTAAATCGAGCAGAGCATAACGATTATCGTTTTGCTGAATGATGCCCGTGACAACATCGCCTTCGCGGTTGGCATACTCTTCGAACTTCTTATCGCGCTCGGCTTCACGAATACGCTGACCCATCACCTGACGGAATGTCTGAGCCATAATGCGACCGAGTTCACCGGCATCGGGAGTGTCATCGCGTGGATTCACCCAGTTGCCATCTTCGTCAATGTCGTAGGCCATGAAACTAATTTCAATAGTGTCGGGATCCAGCCCAACCTCTACTTCTTCAGCCGAACCCGGGCGACGCTTATAAGCGGTCGCCAAAGCCTCGACGATCACCTGCAATAAGGTCTCTACAGAGATATTTTTTTCATTCGCCAAATGGCGGATGGCTTCCAGTTTGTCCAAATTATTCTTGTCGGCATTATTCTTGTCCGCATTACTCATGACTCTGCTGACTCCTGGTCCTCGTAACTAGCTATTTCTTGTACTGACTCGTCGTGTCCTAGATCTGTATCTAGATTTTCTAGGTCGTCGCAGCGATCTAGAAAATCATCGATTTC
>SHUW01000072.1 GCA_009694465.1 Ilumatobacteraceae bacterium | reverse complement strand
AAGAAATCAGGGCCTTGTCGGACCAGTCGGGCCATGGCTCCCCAATTTCGCGTCGTAGAAATGAGACCCGCGAACGCAGTTCACTAGTTGTAGATGTCCAAGCCAGTGGCTTGAGCCTTTGTTGCACTAAATATTCCATCAAAGCCACGACGGTCTGCTCACTCGGACTTGGTCGGCGAATATTTTCACTGAGCCGCATACGATCAAGTTTCACGGTGTGGCGTTCTACAAAGTCTTGACGACCTTTGTCCCATAATGTGAGACTTTCATGTGACACATCGTTCATCAGGACATCGTTGATTGTTGCTTCATCAACAACTGCACATAAGCGGATACGAGCATTTTTACGATCACCATCAAGATCAGCAGCGACGACAAACATTTCGTTGGCAATGGGATCGGTAGGGCGGAACCAAGCTGCTGAACCATTGCGCATTTGGTATTGGCCTGGCTGGCGCCGCATTGCTAAGCGATCAGGGTACGCCAGCAATAAAACTGATCCAGCATGATCTGCATTCACTGTGTCCCAATCCAAACGTTGACCAGTGCGACGGGCCATATCTTCGGCTTGCTGGCGAACCCGATCTATGCCACGTCGATCGGCGCGATCATCAGACATGTCGCGGGTGATGAACTGGACGCGCAACGAAATATCTACAGGCAGATCATCGGGACGACCGCGCATGACATCGCGATCATCAAGCAGGGCTGCGATAACGCAGGCTAATCCGTGATCTTTGGCGTGAGCCGCGGTGACCATATGCGCCAAGCGCGGATGAACTGGGGCAGCCAACATGAGGCGACCAGTGGACGTTAGTTGAGCGTGTTCATCAAGCGCGCCGAGCATTTGCAAAAGTTCAATTCCTTGTTGGAGGGCACCCTGCGGTGGTTGATCGGCGAATGACAACTCTGCGATTGGGGTTCCCCATGCGGCAAGTTCGAGAGCAAAGCCTGATAAGTCCACTTGAGTAATCTCTGGATCTAGATGTGAGCGGCGTGTGGTGTGTTCGATTTTGCTCCACAGGCGATAAGCAAAGCCAGGGCCTAATCGACCGGCACGACCAGAGCGTTGTTCGGCTGACGCGCGCGACGTGGGGATCGTGATCAGGCGCGTCATTCCTGTGCGTGGGTCATAGCGCGGCACTCGTGCTTGTCCCGCATCCACAACGACGCTGACGCCGTCAACTGTGAGGCTGGTCTCAGCAATGTCAGTGCTTAATACAACCCGTCGGCGACCACTTGGTGACGGTGCAAGTGCACGATCTTGATCGGCCAAGGAAAGTGCGCCGGCAAGCGGGTAAACGTCGGTATCAGGTTTGACTAGACGTTCAAGTTCTTGCTGGACGCGATTGATCTCGCCAATGCCAGGAAGAAAAACCAAAATATCGCCGACGTTTTCTTGTAGGGCACGGATCGTGACCGCAGTGACAGCTTCATCGAGGCGTTGCTGCTTACCTGCTGGCGCCCAAATGATGTCAACGGGGTGTTGTCGCCCGACACTTGAGATAATTGGGGCTGGCTCAGTATCACCAAGAAGTTTGGCGAAGCGGTGCGTGTCAGCAGTGGCCGACATTGCGAGCACTCGAAGATCGGGTCGCAGATTCTTGCGTGCATCAAGACAAAGTGCGAGTCCGATATCAGTGGGCAGATTCCGTTCGTGGACTTCGTCAAAAATGACTAAGCCGACACCAGGAAGTTCGGGATCATTTTGCAAACGGCGTGTGAGAATTCCTTCGGTGACGACTTCAATACGTGTGTTGGGCCCGATCTGGCGTTCATCGCGGGTTTGGTATCCCACAAGTTCACCCGGCTCTTGTCCGATTAATGAAGCCAAGCGTCGCGCTGCGGCACGCGCAGCAAGCCGTCGCGGTTCCAGCATCACGATACGTTGCCCGTTCAACCAACTTTCATTGATCAGGCGTAACGGGACGAGAGTTGTCTTACCCGCTCCCGGCGGGGCAACCAAAACGGCGGTGAGACGTGTTGCTAATGCGGCGCGCAGTTCAGTGACGACATCTTCAATCGGGAGATCGGTCGTAGGAAACAGAATCAGCCAAGTGCGGGTGTGCCGCTAAATGAAACTGGGTCACCAGTCGCGGGGATGAGCGGTGCGGTCCATGCAGTTGTATCAGCAATCGTCTGAGCGACAGAGCGCCATTCAAGAGCATTCCAACCCTGCGCCACGGCAGGCATCGTGCCATCGGAGCGGATGAAGGCAAAGGCTGGGAGAGTAGTCAGTTCAAAGGCTTTGACGGCCGCTCGCTCGGGGTCGGTGAAAACCAGGAACTCTTTTGCCAACGGACCAAGAAATGAGCGGGTTTCCTCGGCGGTTGCCGTCACAATCAGGCTGGTTCGCGTGGCCGAATCACCGAATGAGCGCAAAATACGAACGGCGGTATTGAGAATCCAAGAACTTTCGTTGGTGTACGGGTCAAGGACGACCGCTGCTAGATGAAAAGTGGTCAACCATTCGCCAAGAGCACGGGCTGGATGGGCTTTTGTATCGAGCGCCAAGGGACTCAGGACTAGGTTCGGAGAAGGTGTCAATGCCACAAGGTAAACGGTAGCGCAAACAGGCTCTTTTTCCAGCACCCTTGAGGGGTCGGTGAGAGGAACTATGATTGTTCCGATATGGCAAACAAACGTGCATCTATCTCCATGACCGATTCTGAAATTACGACTTACCTTGAGGAGCAGACGATTCTCAATATCGCATCGATTGGACCTACGGGTCACCCCCACATGGTTGCGATGTGGTATGTCGTGATGGATGAGAAGGTCACCTTTTGGACTTTTGGTAAGAGCCAAAAAATTGTCAACTTGCGCCGTGACAACAAAATCACCGGTCTGATTGAAAGTGGAGACACCTACGACCAACTCAAAGGTCTTGAACTCGTCGGTTCAGCGACCATCGTTGACGACTATGACACTGTTTTAGCGATCGGCAAAGCAGTCGGCTTGAAATACAACGGCGATGGGGCCATCAGCGACGCGGCATTGCCCTTCTTGGAAGCACAGGCGAAAAAGCGCTTGGGTATTCAAATAAATGTTGAGCAGATTGTTTCATGGGATCACACCAAGATTGGTGGCGGTTACTAGTTGGTGTGTAGTAATGAAGCAAGTAAACCAAACTTAGATTATTAGGGGGACAGATGACAGGCTCACAAGACAATGTTCGTGCTGCTTTATTGCAGACAGACTGGACGGGATCCAAGGACACGATGATTGACAAGCACGAGGCTGCCTGTCATGAAGCGGCGGCTCAAGGTGCTCAAGTGATGTGTTTTCAAGAACTCTTTTATGGTCCGTATTTTTGTCAAGTACAAGATGTTGAGTATTACGGCTACACCGAGTACATCCCTGATGGGCCAACGACTCAACGTTTTCAAAGTATTGCTAAAGAAACTGGCATGGTTCTTGTGTTGCCGATGTATGAAATTACTCAGGCTGGGGTTTACTACAACACTGCGGCAGTGATTGATGCTGATGGGAAATATCTAGGCAAGTACCGCAAGCAGCACATCCCGCAGACGAAGGGATTCTGGGAAAAGTTTTATTTCAAGCCGGGCAATGGCGGTTACCCAGTCTTTGATACTGCAGTCGGAAAAGTTGGGGTGTACATCTGCTATGACCGTCACTTCCCTGAGGGGTGGCGCGCTCTCGGTCTCAATGGTGCGCAGATCGTTTTTAATCCTTCGGCTACGCATCGTGGTTTGAGTGAGTACATCTGGAAAGTTGAGCAACCCGCTGCTGCGGTTGCCAACATTTATTATGTGGGTGCCATCAACCGTGTCGGCATCGAGCCTTTAGGAGAAAACGACTTCTACGGTCAGAGTTACTTCGTTGACCCTGAAGGAAAGTTTGTTGGTGCTCAGGGGGATCCCTATAAACCAGAACTGATTGTGCGCGACCTGGATATGAAAAAACTTCGCGAAGTGCGTGATCGCTGGGCTTTTTATCGAGATCGCCGTCCAGAGGCTTATGGAGACCTCACCGAGTTGTGAAACAGAGATTGTCGTTGCTAGTCACACACATATTTAGGGAGGCGTTATGCCAAAGGTATTAATCAAGAATGGATTGGTCATCTCACCCACGGGAGTGATTGCCAACGATGTTCTCATTGATGGGGAAAAAATCGCCGCCGTTGGAGCACCAGGCTGGTTCGCTTCTTCTGAACAAGGTTGCGATCGTGTCATTGATGCTGCTGGTAAATACGTGATTCCTGGTGGGGTCGATGTTCATACTCATATGGAGTTGCCTTTCGGGGGCACCTTTGCCTCGGATACTTTTGAAACAGGTTCGCGAGCCGCAGCCTGGGGCGGGGTGACAACGATTATTGATATGGCGGTTCAACGCTACGGCGAAAATGTTTTTGATGGCTTGGCCGAATGGCATCGCAAAGCCTCAGGTGAATGCGCTATTGACTATGCCTTTCATCAGATTATTGGTGGAGTAGACGATCAGTCTTTGAAGGATATGAAGTACCTCACTGAACATGAGGGGATCAGCAGTTTTAAGTTGTTCATGGCTTATCCCGGTGTGTTCTACAGCGATGATGGTCAGATTTTGAAAGCCATGCAAACTGCTGCCGAATGTGGCGCAATGATCATGATGCACGCTGAAAATGGTCCAGCTATTGATGTTTTAGTGCAACAAGCTCTTGCTCGTGGAGATACCGATCCTCGTTACCATTCATATACTCGTCCATCACCGCTTGAGGCAGAAGCCACGCACCGCGCCATTGTGCTGTCCCATGTGGCTGGCAATGTCCCGTTATACATCGTGCACATGTCGGCTGGCGACGCTCTCAATGAAGTAGCGGCGGCACGGCATCATGGACGCAATGTTTTTGCTGAAACCTGTCCGCAGTATTTGTGGCTCACGCTTGAAGAAACGCTCGGCCAACCTGGCTTTGAAGGTTCAAAATGGGTGTGCAGTACGCCAGTTCGCTCACGAGATCATGATCCGCATTACATCGGTCAGATGGGTCATGGTCACCAAGGCGATCTGTGGAAGGGGTTGCGGATGAACGAACTTGCTGTTGTCAGCACCGATCACTGTCCATTTTGTTTTAAGGATCAAAAAGAACTTGGTCTTGGTAACTTCTCGGCCATTCCCAACGGGATCGGTGGTGTCGAGCACCGCATGGAACTGATTTATCAAGGTGTTGTTGCTGGTGAACTGTCACTTGAACGTTGGGTTGAAACATGTTGCACAACTCCAGCGCGGATGTTCGGCATGTACCCACAAAAGGGCATTATTGCTCCAGGCAGTGACGCCGATGTTGTGATCTGGGATCCCAATAACAAAACCAAGATCGGCATTAACGACAAGCACCATATGAATATGGATCACTCAGCCTGGGAGGGCTGGATTATTGATGGCAAAGTTGACACGGTCTTTTCGCGAGGTGTCGCTCTCATTGATAATGACCAATACATCGGTCGCAAAGGACATGGTAAATACATCAAGCGTGGCCTCTCGCAATATCTCGTCTGAGATTTCCCTCCAAAAAGAAAGTTAGGAAAGAGTTATGTATCGCATTGATCATTGGATTGACGGCCACACCGTCAGCAGTAAGTCAGGTCGCACGGGGAATATTTTTGATCCCGCTACGGGTCAGGTTCAAGGCACAGTGGGTTTTGCTGATGTTGATGAGGTCGATCAAGCAGTTGCCAATGCCAAGGCCGCGCTACCCGCGTGGCGTTCAACGAACTTGTCGCGACGAGCTGAGATTATGTTCAACGTGCGTGAACTTGTGTCGGCTAATCGCAAAGAAATCGCTGCTTTACTCACTCAGGAACACGGCAAGGTGACCGCAGATGCATTGGGTGAACTCGCTCGAGGTTTGGAAAATATTGAGTACGCCTGTGGCATCCCCAACCTGCTGAAGGGTGGCTATTCAGAGCAAGCCTCTGCCGGTGTTGACGTGTACAACATTCGCCAACCCTTGGGAGTTGTGGCGGGCATCACGCCGTTCAACTTCCCATCCATGGTGCCGATGTGGATGTTCGCCAATGCCATTGCTTGTGGCAATACCTTCATCTTGAAGCCCTCCGAAAAAGATCCTTCGACAGCAATGTTTATCGCCGAATTACTCAAGCAGGCGGGGTTGCCTGATGGCGTATTCAATATTGTGCAGGGAGACAAAGTTGCCGTTGATCGATTGCTCAGTCACCCCGATATTGCGGCGATTAGTTTTGTCGGCTCAACACCCATCGCGCGTTACATCTATGAAACCGGCACAAAAAATGGCAAGCGTGTTCAGGCTTTAGGTGGAGCAAAGAACCACATGTTGGTTCTTCCCGATGCCGACCTTGATATGGCGGCAGATGCTTTAGTCAGTGCTGCCTACGGTTCAGCGGGGGAACGCTGCATGGCGATCTCCGTTGTTCTTGCGGTGGACACGATTGCTGATGAGTTGGTAGCCAAGGTCAAGAGTCGGATCCCCAACATTGTGGTCGGTAACGGTAGCGATCCATCCAGTGAAATGGGCCCGCTGATTACTGGTGAACATCGCGATAAGGTCGCCGGTTACGTAGCGGGAGCTGCTGGCGAAGGTGCAAAAGTTGTGGTGGATGGTCGCGAGGGAGCACCCAGTGATGGCTTCTTCTTGAAGCCGAGCCTGATTGATCATGCTCAACCAGGGATGAAATGTTACGACGAAGAAATTTTTGGACCGGTATTGACTGTGGTGCGGGTGAAGTCGTATGAGCAGGGTCTGCAACTGATTAATGACAATCAGTTCGGTAATGGCACAGCGATCTTTACTCGCGACGGTGGCGTTGCTCGGCAGTTCCAATTTGATGTCAATGTTGGAATGGTCGGCATCAATGTGCCGATTCCTGTTCCGGTTTCGTATTACTCATTTGGTGGGTGGAAGGCCAGTTTGTTTGGTGACCTACACATGTATGGTCCCGACGGGATCGCTTTTTACACCCGTAGCAAAGTAGTGACATCACGTTGGCCTGATCCCCGAACCAGCAAAGTCGATCTCGGCTTTCCGCAGAATAGGTAGAGAGCAAGATGGACATTGGTGTTGTACTCCAGACCACTCCGCCCAGTGCGCGGGTGATCGACTTAGCGAAAAAAGCTGAGACCTATGGGTTCACACATGTCTGGACCTTTGACAGCCATATTTTGTGGCAGGAACCGTTTCCCATTTTCGCGCAGATCTTGGCGGAGACTCGAAATGTCATTGTCGGACCGATGGTCACTAACCCAGCGACTCGCGACTGGACAGTGACGGCGAGCCTGTTCGCGACATTGAACGAAATGTATGGCAACCGCACGGTGATTGGCATCGGTCGAGGAGACTCTGCTGTTCGAGTCACTAACGGCAAGCCGACAACCCTCGCCACCTTGCGCGAAAGCATTCACGTGATCAGAGAACTCGCCAATGGTCGTGCAGTGCAATACAAAGGTGCTGATTTGCGTCTGCCGTGGGCGAGTAAGTCAAGAGCTGAAGTGTGGGTAGCGGCCTATGGTCCAAAAGCATTAGCGCTGACGGGCGAAGTCGGCGATGGATTCATCTTGCAGTTGGCAGATCCGAGTATCACTGAGTGGACGATCAAGGCAGTGCGCGATGCTGCTGTTGCGGTGGGTCGGGATCCTCTCAGCATCAAGATTTGTGTGGCTGCCCCGGCCTATGTCACCGATGGGACGCAAGCCGGACTGGTTCATGGACGTGAACAGTGCCGTTGGTTCGGTGGGATGGTGGGCAACCATGTCGCGGACATTGTGGAGCGCTATGGCGACTCAGCACCAGTGCCCAAGGCTCTCACCGATTACATCAAGGATCGTCAGGGATACGACTACAACGAGCACGGTCAGGCTGGCAATAGTCACACAACTTTCGTTCCTGATGAGATCGTTGATCGTTTTTGCATCGTCGGACCGGTTGAAGAACACGTCAAGCGCCTTAACGAATTGCGTGAGATGGGTGTCGATCAATTCTCCGTCTATTTACAACACGATGCAAAAGACGAAACATTGCGGGCGTACGGTGAACAGGTAATCCCTGCTATCGCCGA
>SHUW01000071.1 GCA_009694465.1 Ilumatobacteraceae bacterium | reverse complement strand
CAGTTCTTGAGCACGAGCGCGAGTTTGTTGTAAGAAAGTTACGCACTCTGGTTTGCCATACTGGTCAATTGTGTCTTCAGAAGGGACGCAACCTGGATCGGCTCGAACTTCAATTTCAACGCCAAGCGATTCGGCTTCGGCCTGCAATTCGTCTGCGGCGACCGCAGGAAGCGAATCCCCAAAGACCATGACTCGTTGAGGTTGGTCAACAGGGACTGAATCAAGAGTTGTTGGTCGGGGTGCAAGCGTGACGCTGACGTCAAGTGCTGGTGCACCTGGGGTTGAGACAATCAAACTCGTAACGACGATGACAACGGCGACCGCAGCAGATATGAAAAGTCCGATGCGCGGAAGCCGTCGATGCCGAATCGGTGACTCAACGAATTGATACGACAAGCCTGCGAGCGCTACTGATATCAAAGTCACCACAACAAATCGAGTGACATTATGCAGACCATCGAACTTGCGTGAAATAACTAATGGCCAATGAAACAAATAGATGCCATAACTCCAACGACCGATCGTTCGAAGTGCCGGCGACGATAGGAAACGGTTATTGCTAGTGGTGCTGTAAACGACCGCGGCGATGCCAGCGAGCGAAATCACAATCAGTGGTCCAGAGAAAACCCAGGTTTGATCTCCTGGCAACCACATCGCAGCGGGGGCGAGAACCACGAGAGCGAAAGTGGGCAATATCCATGTGGGAATGGTGACTTTCTTCGGTGGCCAACCTCGAGTTGCTATGGCGGCACCGAGCAAAAAGGCAACTGCACGGGTGTCGGTCCCTTGATAGATGCGATCAATCGACAAGTCTGCGTGGATGCCAATGACTTGAATAACTGCCGAGAGAGTGGCCCCAAGCAAGGCAACTTTCCCAAGCATGGTAGGCGTCCAGCGCTTGAGCACAAACCAAACGACAATTGGCCACATGACATAGAACTGTTCTTCAATCGCCAGTGACCACAAGTGTCGTAGTGGATCGGGTGTGGCAAAATCGTCCCAGTAACTCGAGCCACCAAAGATGTGCACCCAGTTCGTGGAATAGGTGACCGCTCCCCAGATATTGCGTGCTGTGACATTGAGTTGATCAAGTTTTACTAATGAAGCGGTGAGTCCTAAGAGGATGATCACCGCTGGGACAAGTCGGCGAAGGCGACGCATCCAAAATGCGCCAAGGGCCACGCCACCACTGCGCTCGTATTCGGCAACCATCAGACCGGTAATTAAGAAACCTGAGATACCGAAGAAAAGATCAACGCCGATCCAACCCCCGTCAATGACGCCGCTATGAAAAGCCACGACGACAAGAACGGAGATGGCACGCAAGCCATCTAATCCTGGGAGATAGATATTTTCTTTGCCGAATTCGCGCCCTGCTGTTGAATTCATGCGTGTTGATTATCCATTGACAATGGGTATGGGCGTAGCGAGTCCACCGAAAGAGGACCCACCTTCACGACCGTTGAGAACAGCAAACGGATCACGAATATCATCTTGATAACCCAAGGCGTACGCCCCCATTGAGTAGCCAGCCAATTTCTGGACATGCTCAGGTAGTTCACGAGCGACATCTGGCGGACATGAGAGGTATTGATTTTCTTCTTGACGCAACCAACCAAGGATGTAGTCAACATTGAGAGCGCGTCGAACCTTTTGCGATCGGTTTGCGCCGCCCCCGTGAATTGTGCGTCCCGTGTATAAAACAATTGAGCCCTTGGGCATCGTTGCCGGTAAGGCGCGATGATCGTCGGTGATGGCTGATGGTGGATCAAGCAGACTGTTGGGGATGACTCTGGTGGCGCCGTTCTCTGCAGTGAAATCATCCAAGGCCCAGATTGTTGAGACCTCAACGTCCATCTCGGGAGGGAAGGGGAACATGTTAAAGCACCACTGGTCACGGTGCAGTCCTTGGGCTTGACCGCCAGGATCTATGGCGATGATTTGCGTGAGATGCAACTGGAATGTGCTGGCATAGGGATGGAGAATCTGTTGGGTAATGTCAAGAACGAGAGGGTGTGCGACAAGATCAATACTGGAACGAGATCGTGCCAATAACGCGCCAGTCCGTTTTGTCTGCAAGCCAGTGAAGTCTTCGCTGCCGTAGGGCGTGGCATCGATATGCGGTTGCATTTCTTGGAGCACATGGTCTACGACGTCGGTGTCCACGAGACGTTCAATGATGGCGCAACCAACGGTGGAGAGGGCTTGGATAACTTCGCTGCTGGCAACCGAACGATCAAAACGAGGGAGATCAGTCATACGCACAGAATACCTCAGGTTTATTGCCGATTAGGAAGGCAATGTGGCTTTCAACTTGGGTAGAACATGGGGCCACGATGATCGCAGCCCAGGATGCAGGTCAAAATTTTCCACTGTTGACAATGCAACCCAGCGCACTTCATCGGATTCATAGTTCGCTTCATGTGCACCGACATCACCCGTGACATGCGCAATGACTGTGTCATAGCGCCAGTTTCCATGATTGTCCGAATACGTATCCTTGACATCAAGAAATTGGGCGTCGATCCCGGCTTCTTCGTATGCTTCGCGAATGGCTGCTTCAATGGAGTCCTCGTGAGAGTCCAATGCGCCGCCAGGAATCGCCCATGTGCCACCGCCGTGAGTCCATCCTGCGCGCAGTTGCAACAACACATGGGGTTCACCCATGTCGAAACGAACCATCAATAGACCAGCGGCTCCGTGGAGTCCCCAATGGCGAAAGCCACATTGGCAAAATACCCAACCGTCGCCATCTCGCAAACCCATACTTACGATGTTGGCACAATTGCTAGGACAGTGACGGGTGCGGAGCGATGTTTAGGACCCGCAAGTGATAGTCCGAGCATCACTAACACGATCATGGTGATGGCAGTGATTGAAAAAGTAGTTCCGCGACCGAAATGGTCGTAACTCCAACCTGCAAACGAAGCGCCGATGCCACCCATTAAAGTTTGCAATCCGCCCAGCAATCCTTGCGCTCCTGCTTGGCGTTCAGTGGGGGCCGCCAAACTGATCGCCACGCCGGTGCTCGTGACGGTGAGACCGTCGTTGATGATGTGGATGAGAAACACGCCCATCATCAGATACGGGCTTGGGAGAACGCCATACAAAACCATGCAGGATGCGCCGATGACCATGCCAAGTGCACCCAAGCGGTATGCGCCTTTACGTTGCGCTAAACGTCCGCCGATGGGGCCCAGAACGATCATTGGAAGTGCGAACAGACTGACTCCGGCATTGGCCATCCATTCAGGACCGCTGAGATCATCCATCATGATGGACCATAACGAGTCAAAGGTGCCGATCATTAAGAACAGAGCCAGTCCAATGAGGACTGCGCCCGACACCGCAGGGATGCGGAGCAAATCAAAAGCCAAGTGCTCGCGAGGACGATCAGCGAGAGCAGTTTCAGGAACATCAACACGAATGAGAATCATGGTGACCACGAAAACGGCAGTGCTGATGATGATGAATGGAGCAGCAATCCCAAAAGTGTCCACTGTTAAAACGGAGATCACTGGACCGAGGGCGAAGCCAGCAATGTCAACACTGAGCAATTTTCCTAAATTGCCTCCAAGATTTTCTGGGTCTGCGACAATGACGATTTTGCGCAATGCTGGCAATGCCATTCCACCTCCGATACCCATCAGTGAGCGGCCCAAAATTAAGAGTATGAACGTCTCGCCAAATCCCATGATCAAGCAACCGATGATGACGAAGAGGAATCCAGTGACCATGAGGGTCTTAGCCCTCCCGCGATCAGCCAGTGGGGCAATAGATATTTGGCTGAGAAAGGCTGAGAAAAAACCGATTGCCAAGACAAATCCCAAACCTGACTCACTGATTCCGTATTCATCACGGTAATCATCAAGCATGGTGAACATCACGCCATAAGTCGTGGACATCAATAATGTCGCCACTTGCAACGTTCGAAAAAGTCGTTGAACTGGCACGCGGAAATCTTAGTTGATGACTAGTGGGTGGGGGCGTGCGTGGCGATCAAGGCATCAAGTGCATCGGCGCTGAGTTCTTCAAGTGCCGAACATGAGTGCAAGACCGCAACCACATTTGGATCACCATGATTGGCGGCGATACCTCGCCAGGCATTAGCGCCCTGACGCTCAGCGTTCGCTTGAATGCGTAACTGATCCCAAATGTCGTATGGGGCAAAGGCGTCGTAATACGTTTGCGTGGCTTCAGGAAGTGGTGCCAGTAACTCGTCGCGCAACGACTCGTCAAGGGCAAAGGCTTGCTCAATGCGATGAGCGATCTCATCCTCGCTATCAGCACAGGCCATCAGTACTGCGTGATGTTCCAGAAGTTCAGCGGCCCACATGCGGTAACGATTGGCGGCGCCTCTTTCAAGGAGGGCGAGGAATCGAGGCATGGCCACTGCTGGTACCCGCGAGATGAAGGGACTGAGCAACTCGCCGAAACGAGGGACCACAACTGTTGACATGCCTCAACCTTAGAGCAGTTAGGGTTCAGATATGCCAATCAAGGTTCAACCAATGACGGGGGTTTTAGCGGCCGAGGTCACTGGAATCGATCTGTGTGATCTCAGCGATGTAGAACTTGGCGAATTGCGGGCGTTAATTTGCCAACACGAGGTTCTCATCGTTCGCAATCAAAGCCTCGACCCAGCACAACAGAGTCAGTTTTCGGCTCGGCTTGGACCTTTCGGCGAGGTGCCGTTTATTGCCACGATGGACGAATATCCGGAGGTCATTCGGGTCGTCAAAGAGGCTGACGAAGGGGCATCTTTTAACTTTGGTGGCGTTTGGCATTCTGATTTTTCATTTCAGGCTGAACCCCCTTCATTTACGATCTTGTCGGCCGTGGATGTTCCGCCTTGGGGTGGAGACACCTGCTTCACTTCGATGAGCGCCGCATGGGCTGCGTTGAATCGGGCGATGCAAGAAAAACTCCACGTCCTAGATGCTGTGCATTCAGCGCGCGATGCCTATTCACCCAAGATGCAGGGTGTGCATTCGGGAATGCGTGGGATGGAGATCGTTTGTGATGATTCGGCGAACGAACAACAATTGCACCCACTGGTGACGAGGCATCCCGAAACTGAGCGCACTATTTTATTTTTTAATCGGGCTTATGTTCGCGATATTGATGGCATGACAACCGATGAGGCACAATCTTTGATGGCTTTTTTGCATCTCCACAGCACTGATGCCAAATTCGGTTATCGGCATAGATGGCAAGCGGGAGATGTTGTGATTTGGGATAATCGTTCAACTCAACACTTTGCGATGAATGACTATGGTGGCTTTCGTCGAGAATTACGTCGAACAACGATTGCTGGCTCAGTTCCGCGTAGGTGAATGTGCCTCTTGAGCAAAGATGTGCTTGGGGTTTTGCGCCAGGGTTGATGTCGCAATACCATGACAACGAATGGGGTTTCCCGACTGCTGATGACACCCATCTCTTTGAAAAAATATGTCTTGAAGGCTTCCAGAGTGGATTGTCGTGGAGCACAATTTTAAATAAGCGCGAGGATTTCAGGCGGGCATTTTGTGGCTTTGACATTGATCAAGTCGCAGGTTTTGGTGAGAGAGATATTGAGCGTCTAGTGGGGGACGCAACAATCGTTCGCCATCGCGGCAAGATTCGGTCAACGATTAACAATGCGCAGCGATGTCTCGAACTCATTGCGGAGGTGGGATCGCTGGCGACCTACATCTGGGGTTTTGAGCCCAAGAGTATTTCATTGGATGTGCGGGCGACTTCTCCAGAGTCAGTGGCGTTGTCCAAGGACCTCAAGAAACGAGGCTGGAGTTTTGTGGGACCCACAACGATGTACGCCTTCATGCAGTCCCTTGGGTTAGTCAATGACCACTCCGCCGAGTGTTTTGTTTGGGAACAGGTTGAGGCTGCCCGCCAGAAATTCCTCCGCCCTGTCTGAATAGCCCAAGATTTATCGAGCGTCACAGGCCAATAGCGCACACGCGGTCACGGAATCTGAGAAACTACAAGGCGTGAGTGACCAGATCGATACCCGAACAGCATGGCTCAGCCCCGATCTCTTGGCGGCAGTGCGTGCCAATGTGCCATTGGTGTATGTGGATGTCATTCCCGTGCGAGTCGACTCTCATGGTCGCGTCACCGAGGTTGGCTTATTACTGAAGGTGGCGTCGGATGGTTCAATCAGCCGAATGTTGGTCTCTGGTCGAGTTTTGTACGGTGAACGAATTCGCGATGCCTTGGTTCGGCATCTAGAAAAAGACTTGGGACCGCTGGCCCTGCCACACATTCCTCCCAACCCATCGCCTTTCACGATCGCTGAATACTTTCCCGACCCAGAGATCAGCGGATTCGTTGACCCGCGCCATCACGCCGTGAGCTTGGCTTATGTGGTTCCCGTGTCGGGGGACTGTACGCCCACCCAGGAGGCCCTGAACCTGGCTTGGTTTACGCCCGCCGAAGCCGCCAGCAGCAAAATCGCCGCCGATATGACGGGTGGACAGGATCGTCTATTGCGTCTCGGACTGGCGCATGTTGGCAAGTTGCCGTAGAGGCTGCTAGTCGGTTGTCGTCCCTGAGCGGCGTTTGCGAATCCGTCGGGGCTCTCTTTGAGAATTCGGGTGCGAGACCACTTGAGTCCCGTCCTCGATGTCAATAGAGATTCCGTCGGCGTCAATGTCCTCGGGTTCACCTGAGGCTTCCCAGATGACAGCACCTTCATCTTTTGGCTTGCGACCGAGGATTTTTTCCAGTCCAAGCATGCCGCTGAAAACCATGGCACCAAGCGAACCGTGCCGGGCCTTTGCCCGCTCCATCATGGCTCGTTCAGCTTCTGTTATTGGATCCAGCATAACGAGTTTTACGGTAGCGGTTTTTTAGGCTGATGTCCTCAAAATGACCTCGTAGTTCGTTTACTCTTGTCTCATCGTCACGAAACGTAGCATCCTTCACTCAGCCGCCAAACTGCGAACGGCTCTCGTGGGTATGTCAACCCTTCGTTTTGATGCGATGTCCACGATCGGACCCGCACCACTTGAGCAAAGCGTGATTGAAAAAGTCATCTGCCGCGGTCGTCATATTGATATTCAATGGGATGACGGAATCATCTTGTCAACATCTTTGCGCTTCACTGGTCAATGGCATCTATATCGTGTTGGCGAACAATGGCGTAAAGAAACTCATCGGGCACGAGTCGTCATTGAAGTCTCTGATTGGGTCGCCGTTTGTTTTGATGCTGCTGTGGTTGAAACATTTCGTGTGCCAGATCGCGGGCGACATCCGCAGTCGGGCGGAGTAGGACCAAATATTTCTCAGGTGCGATGCGACATGGCTGTGTGCACTCGGAATCTCTTACAATATCATGATCAATCGGCGATGGTCGTTGATGTCCTCGCAGACGAATCGGTGATCAGTGGCTTGGGTAACGTCGCTCGAAGTGAAACTTTGTGGGCCGTCGGCCTCAGCCCATTTGCCAAAATCGGTGATCTGTCTTATGAGGATTGCGAAACCTTAGTGGAAACTGCGGCACGTATTTCTCGCTTGCCTCACGACTCTTCATCGTCGGTATACGGACGAAATGGACATCGGTGTCATCGATGCCATGGAACAATTGAATGCAAAGTTCAGGGCGTGCAACGACGGGCCATCTTTTGGTGTCCTGATTGCCAGCAACGGTTAGACCGCCGACTTCTTCCAACTGACTTGATTCAGGGAGATCACACGCCGACACATCCTGCTGAATTGCTGTTTATTTCCGATGCCATTGCTGCTCGCAAGAAATCTCAGATCATCAATGATGTCAGGGACTTTGGCTGATCAACAAGGGGCTTTAGGCGTTTCCCATGATCTTGTCAACGATGATTTCAATCGCTACCCGGTCAGCGCGTTCCTTAGGTTGGCGATATCGACGGGCGTAACCCTCGACCGCGAGTGCTACAGAATCAGAGTCGGTCGCTAAACGCACGACGCCCTCAAGAGTGAGCCAACGTCCATGATCTACCTGACTAACGACGGCCCGTCCACCGCGAGCGGCATTGCGAGTCTTGACAGATCCAGAAAAAGTGATGATCCGTACGATCCCCGTCGGTATGTCGAAAGAGAAACCTACGGGCACTACATGAGGTGAGCCATCGACACGCATCGTTGTCAAAGTGGCGAGATGGTTCTCTTGCAAGAACTGCGCCATGTCATCGGAGAACAAGGTTGGGTCGTACATTATCCGTATCTCCTATTGCGTTGCGATGGCGGCAAGTACATCAAGTTTGGCTGCTCTGCGAGCCGGAAAGATTGCCGCCACGATGCCGACAACGATTGAGGCGAGCAAAATAGCCACAATGGTATTGACGGGAATCTGAGTTGTTGT
>SHUW01000070.1 GCA_009694465.1 Ilumatobacteraceae bacterium | reverse complement strand
GAAACTTTGCATTTCGAGAACATTCATTTTGTTCCCATTTGTGCATTGACTGGTGAGAACCTGACATTGCCTTCGACGAATACGCCGTGGTATGCCGGGCGGCGTTTGATTGAGATCGCTGAGACGGTTGCTGTTGGTACTCAAGATCTCTCTGCTGCATTTCGTATGTCTGTACAAAGCGTGAGTCGCCCGAATTCAGACTTTCGCGGCTACATGGGGACAATTGCTAGTGGTGAGATCAGTGTTGGCGACCGAATCCGGGTCAACCCCAGTGGAATGGAAACTCGAGTCAAAAGCTTTGCCGATTTCGATGGGCCACGCCACTCAGCAAGCGCTGGTGAAAGTGTTTGTCTTGTTCTTGAAGACGAGATCGACATCAGTCGCGGCGATCTTTTGTCAAGCATCGTCGATCCGGCCTTGGTTTCAGATCATGTCGAGGTACATCTAGTTTGGTTGGCTGAAGAAGCCATGATTCCTCAACGCTCCTATCTTCTCAAGATTGGCAGCAAAGAGGTCCGGGCACATATTGACCGTTTGAAGTATCGAATTGATATCAATAGCAATGAGCACGTATCGGCTGTCACTCTTGGTCTTAATGACATTGGTATTTGCAATATTTCCACAGTGACTCCGATTGGTCTTGATCCCTATGACCTGAATCGAACTACCGGTGCCTTTGTTCTGATTGATCGCATCACGAACCGCACTGTTGGTGCAGGCATGATCCGTCACAGTTTGCGCCGTTCCGAAAATGTGCAATGGCAGGAACTGACGGTAGGTCGCGAACAACGCGAATTAATGAATGAGCAAGAGGGCTTTGTGGTGTGGCTCACAGGATTATCTGGCAGTGGCAAGAGTACGCTCGCCAATGCCCTTGAAGTCATGCTGCACCAACGCAAAATTCGAACCTTCGTTCTTGATGGTGACAATGTACGACATGGTCTGAATGCCGATTTGGGCTTCACGGAGACTGATCGCGCAGAGAATATTCGCCGCGTTGCGGAAGTTGCGAAACTCTTTGTGGATGCTGGTCTAGTGACCATTGTTTCTTTCATCTCACCCTTTGAGGCCGAACGTTCTCTCGCCCGAGAAATTATCGGGGAGAGTGATTTTTTTGAGGTGTTTGTGGATGCTCCGATGGTCGTTGTGGAGAAACGCGATACCAAGGGTTTGTACGCCAAGGCGCGAGCAGGACTGTTGCCCAACTTCACTGGCGTGGACTCGCCGTATGAAATCCCGACTAACCCCAATCTGCGCGTCGAATCATCGGTATCAAGCGTCGTTGAATGCATTGATCAAATTGTTGCGGAACTAGTACGCAAGAGTTTTCTTTAGTTCTGACAGCCCTGACTTAAATTTGTTGAGCGACTCGGCGGCCTTCAAGGACGGCTTCAAGGATTGTTCGTGGAGCGACGCAATCTCCCGCTTGTAGGGCGCTATTGATGGGATCGGTCGGAAGGCGAAAGCCTGCATCCACAACAGCAGCACAAACAATCTCCTCAACAACGCCAGAGAAACGATCTTGGACGCGTACCACGAATTCTTCTCCTCGCCGTTCAACACCGCGAACCACACAGCGCCGCTGAATAGTGACTCCACATTGGGCTAATCGAACATTGGCAGGTGCCAAGTCCCCAGTGCGCGCCAATTCATTGCCGGCAATATTGTCAGGGGTGAACAGAATCGCACGTGCACCAAGTTCTTCGGCAAGAGCCACACCGATAGGGCCACCAATGGGATCGAGAATAGCGACGGTGCCGATATCGGGTAGGACAACTGATCCGCGTCGAATATCGGCGATATCAAAAACGGTAGTGGGTGAATCGACTTCGTATTCGGGATTGCCGCGCCGACCACCAGTGGTCTGTATCACGACATCGTGTTCGCCGGATTCACCAGGGGAGAACTCGGTACTTGTCTGGATAGTCACGCCGAGGCGTCGGACTTCAGATTCAAGCCAGTTGACTAGAGAGGATCCCGGCCCAGCAATGGCACTGAGACCACCCACCTTCTCTTGTTTTTCAATGAGGTGCACCGAGTGCCCACGTAATGCAGTGACGCGGGCCGCTTCGAGACCCGCAACCCCTGCGCCAACAATCAGGACCTTGCGTGACTGGTGGGCTTTGACATACCAATCTGGATCATGTGATTCGTGACCTGCCGAGGGTTCGCCAACACAAGTGACAATCGGATTTCGCGCATCGCGGACTTGGCAGGTCTGGTTACAGCGAATGCAGGGACGTATTTGAGCAACGACATCTTGTGAACTTTTCAGTGCTACATCGGGATCGGCGATTTGGGCGCGAGTCATTTCGACGCCGTTGCAGATTCCCTCATTGAGAGCCCATTCGGCTTGGGTCACGTCCACGACTGAGCCTTGCAAAAACACGGCAGTGGATGTCGCAGTAGCCGCGCGTACTGAGCGACATAGTTCACTATTGAAAGTGGGAGGTTCGTGAAAATCAGGGCGCGTTTTTTCAACGGAAAAAATTGATCCACGCACGACAACTAAGTAATCAATTCCCAAAGCACACAAGTCAGCGGCGATCTGGGGCGCCATCTCGGGAGTGATTCCTGCCCATGGAGCAAGTTCATCGCAGGACAAACGTAAACCAATGATCGCATCGGGGCGCACTGCGTGTGCCGCAGAGCGCACCGCGGCAATGACCTTTTGGGCGAACAGTAAACGGTCGCCATATTCATCGCCACGCTGATTAGTGAGACCCGACAAAAACTGGCGCACCAAACTGTGCTGCCCCGCATTGATCTCAACGCCATCACAACCAGAACCAATTGCGAGGCGAGTGGCTTCGGTAAAGCCTGCAATCACTGCGTTGATGTCATGGGTTTCCATCCACTTAGGAACCTCACGTGAATTCACTTCGGGCACTCGTGACGGAGCCCACAATGGCAACTGTGAATATGCCGAGGAGCCCTGTCCGCCGGCATGGTCAAGTGAAGCAATAACCAATGAACCATGGGCGTGACAGGCCTCGGAGATAGCCCCCCATCCCGTCGCGCATTGAGTCGCCAGGGGAGCCCGCTCGTATGGCCAATCGCTGTCGTGAACGCTGGCACCTTCGACAACAATGATTCCGCAACCACCCATGGCGCGCCGCTCGTAATATGCCACATGTCGTGGCGACAAACCGCGAAGATCATCACCCAAGTTGGTGGCATGGGGACCAAACATCAACGAATTTTTTGAGGAGCGTGCGCCGATAGTGAGTGGCTGTAAAAGCAACATTGTTGACAGTCTCGCCGATTTGCGGTCGAAGTGGGAAACCCTCATCAGAAAGGCTCAGGATAGGTAGGGTTTATCGTGATGGAACGTGGGCAAAAAGTGTGGTGGGTCCGCTTGAGCCTGATTACTGGTGTGGGATTTTTGTTGCGCTTGGCTTTCGTTTTGACCGTCACGCGCCACGATCAGCCCCTCGGTGACCAGCTCTACTATTCGGCTCAGGCACTGACGAACGCTCAAGGACGGTGGTTCGAACAGCCGTTTGCGCGAGGGTTCCCAGCCGCCGATCATCCACCCCTGACCTCACTGATTTTGACTCCGGCTAGCTGGCTGGCTGAATCTGCGGGCTCGTTCATCACTGTTCAACGCTTGACCATGGTCGTGATCGGTACGGCAAGCATCCTGGTGATGGGACTGATTGGGCGACGCATTGCTGGTCTCACGGCTGGTTTGGTCGTCGCTGGAGTCACTGCGGTGTATGCCAATGTCTGGGTAAGCGATGCCCTCATCATGGCGGAGACACCAACTTTTTTCTTGGTAGCGACAGTGACGTATGTGGCCTTGGGGTATCGCAGTTCCCCGACTCTTCGCACAAGCATTGCTCTTGGTTGTTTAGCTGGGTTGGCTGCTTTGACTCGACCTGAATTGCTAGTACTAGCCGTTCTGCTGTGTGCACTTGCTATCGCTCTATGGCGTCAGCAGCGCATGCAAAATATCGAAGTGGCGAAACACTTGGGCTCAATCATGATTGCTGGACTGCTTGTGGTAGCCCCATGGATTCTGTGGAATCAATCTAGATTCACTGATTCTGTTTATCTCTCGACCAACGATGGGTTGACATTTGCCGGGGCGAATTGTGATCGCACCTATTACGACGATATTGGGAGTTGGGATATTTGGTGTGCTTATGAAACTCAAGTCCCTGAGGGTGCAGATGCTTCACAAGCTTCGTCCTTGATGCGCCGTGACGGCTTGCAGTATTTGAAAGACCACCTCGGGCGCTACCCAGTCGTGGCCATTGCCCGCATCGCGCGCGTGTTGAGTCTTGGATACATCGGGTCTAATAACAACGCGGCGGCCGCGGAGGGACGTCCACCTTGGGTATCAATGTTGGGTGTGATTCAGTTTTGGATGCTTGGAGTCGGAGCGATGTTTGGATATCGACGGATTCAACAGCGTGTTGATCGGCTCATTCTGATTGTGATGTTGCCGGTCACTCTTTTAGTAGCGATGGTTGCGAACGCTTATGTGCGTTTTCGATTGCCGGCCGAAGTCGGTTTGATCGTCTTGGCTTCTTTGGGTTTTATTCATCTAGTCGGGCTCAGGCGCCGACGGGAAGTCTCTTTCGCGTCAGAGTAATCGGCTTGGAATGATCCATCCCAGGCTTGGGCGCAGAACCTCGCGCAATGACTGAGAGCGCCTCATCTGCGTCGCCAGCAACACATTCGGGATCGGGACCGTCGAGCGGCAACCCGGTGAAGAACTTGGCGGCCATGCAACCACCTTGGCAAGCATCAAAGGCCCCGCAGGAAGCACAAGCTCCGGCTGATTGCGGCTCACGTAGCGATAAGAATAAATCACTCTGCTTCCAGACTTTGGCAAAGCCACCCTCATCGCGAACATTGCCGGCCTTGAATTCGTCGTGGATGACAAACGGGCAGGCGTACACATCGCCGATGGGATCAATCAAACAGACAACTCGACCCGCTCCACACATATTGAGTCCAGGTAATGCCTCTCCAAATGCGTTGAGATGGAAAAATGAGTCACCAGTGAGAACATTCTCGCCGTGCTTCAATAACCAATCATAAATTTCGCGTTGCTGTGCATTCGTTGGATGTAACTCGTGCCATGTATCGGCACCTCGACCAGCGGGGCGAAGCCGCGTAATGCGTAATTGGGCGCCGTAGAAATCTGCAAGAGCTTTGAACTCGTCAAGTTGCGAAACATTATGACGGGTCACGACGACGGATATTTTGAATTGTCCGAAGTTGGCTGCCTTGAGATTATCCATGGCGCGAATCGCCATCGCGTGGGATCCCTCGCCACGGACCGCATCATTTGTTGCGGCGTCGACACCGTCAAGACTGATCTGAATATCTAGATAGTCCATAGCGGCAAGTCGCTGAGCTTTTTCTTCGTCAATGAAGGCTCCATTTGTGCTGAATTTCACGCCGATGCCATTGCCCACGGAATACTCAAGTAATTCGAAGAAGTCACGTCGCACCATTGGTTCGCCACCACCAATGTTGATGTAAAAAACCTGCAGATCGCGTAAATCATCGAGTATTTTTTTGGCTTCGTCAGTTGTGAGTTCGCGTTCATCGCGTTGCCCACTTGATGACAAGCAATGCACACATTGCAAGTTGCAGGCATAGGTGAGTTCCCATGTCAGACAGATCGGAGCATCAAGGCCCCTCTTCATTTCTTCAACCAGTGATTTCGCGCTCACGTACGACCTCCGATGTTTCGAGTGATGTCAAGGCAGCGATGAACGATGGCCAGCGATCTTGGGTCACGCCACAGGCGCTGAGCGTCGATTGAACATCGGGATGATCATGCAGTGCCTGTACGACCGTGACGACATCAGGATGCTTTAAGAAAATCAACCGACGATTGCCATAGTGGTAGGCAAGTGCACCAAAGGCTTCTGGACGAACGGCAACTTGAGGGTGGATCTCAAGTACTGATGCGAGGGCAATAGTCATGGCAGGTCAGGTTTGGTACGAAACGAAATAATCAGTAGACGCCGCACATGCCGTCGATGGAGATTTCCTCAATCAGCAATTCAGATTCAATAATTGGTGTATCAATTGCCACTGCGTCATCCACGCTGGACTCGGCAACAACGATGGGTGCTGTGGTGGTGGTCGGGCTTTGCATACCCCCCAGCGTACAACGCCAGTGACTGGCATGGGCTACCCTCTGCTTAGTTGTCGCGAAAACAGCGACCATGACCCTAGGGGGCAACAATGAAGTCCAAGGCCGCAATCTTGTGGGAAGTCAATCAACCCTGGAGCGTTGAAGAGATAGAACTCGACGAACCCAAGGCCGGCGAAGTGCTGGTTGAAATGAAAGCCTCGGGCATGTGTCATAGCGATGAGCATTTGACCACTGGTGATTTACCTTTCGCCTTGCCGATTATCGGCGGTCACGAAGGCGCAGGCATTGTCCGCAAAGTTGGCGAAGGCGTCAGTTGGCTGGCTCCAGGTGACCATGTTGTTTTTGGTTTCATTCCTTCCTGCGGTCGTTGTGCGAGTTGCTCAACGGGACATCAGAACCTCTGCGATTTAGGCGCACTGATGGGCACTGGCCGTCAGATCACCGATGGTGGCGCACGCCACCACGCTCGGGGTCAGGAATTGGGACTGATGTGCTTGCTCGGTACTTTCGCTCATCACACTGTGGTCAACGAAGCCAGTTGCATCAAGGTTGATGATGATCTTCCTTTTGACAAAATTTGTTTGCTCGGCTGCGGCGTGGTCACCGGCTGGGGCTCGGCGGTTTACGCTGCGCAAGTGCGTCCGGGGGACACTGTGGCTGTCGTAGGTATCGGCGGGATTGGGGCGAATGCCATTCAGGGTGCTCGATTGGCGGGGGCAAAGCGCATCATCGCTATTGACCCGATTGAGTTCAAGCGCGAAAAAGCCATGGAGTTTGGAGCCACTCATACTGCCGCTTCAATGACCGAGGCAGTGGCGTTGCTGCAAGAAGTCACCTGGGGAACGATGGCCAATAAGGTCATCATGACCATGGGCGTGGGTTCTGGAGCGGTGATGGCGGAGGCCATGGCTTTGGCTTCCAAGCGCGGCAGAGTGGTCGTGACCAATATTCACCCGGCCATGGAAATGAGTGTCACGATGAACCTTCTCGATGTCACGCTGATGGAAAAGCAGGTCGTGGGCTCCTTGTTCGGATCGGGTAACCCAAGAGCGGACATTCCTAAATTGGCGAGTTTGTACCGCGAGGGACAATTGGACCTCGACGGTCTGGTGACTCGCACCTACAGCCTTGAGGGTGTGAACGATGGCTATGAGGCGATGCGCAAGGGTGAAAACATCCGCGGCGTGCTTGTTTACGACTGACTTGTCGGCAACTCGCCTAGAACCTTTGGGTTGAGGGAGAGTATCGTTTAGCGGATAGCTACCAAAGTGGAACCAACAGGGGAGTTCATCATGTCTGGAATTCGTAGGTCAAAAGCTGCTGTTTTGTGGGGTTTGAATCAGCAATGGAAGATTGAAGAGATCGAAATCCATCCTCCCAAAACCGGAGAAGTGATCGTTCATTGGCGTGCTGCTGGATTGTGTCATAGTGATGAGCACTTGGTCACTGGCGACATGGTTCCACCAGAAGAATTTTGGCCACTCATGGGTATCGAAAGTTTCTTCCCCATCATCGGTGGTCATGAAGGCGCCGGAGTTGTCGTCGAGGTTGGTCCTGGAGTTTCTAGCGTTGTTGTTGGCGATCATGTCTCGGCTTCATTTGTACCATCGTGTGGTCGCTGCCGTTATTGCAGCACAGGTCGTCAGAACCTTTGCGACAATGGAGCCAAAACTTTTGTTGGTGGAATGATTACCGATGACACTCATCGCCATTTCATCAACGGCAAACCTGTGACCTTGATGGCCAAGGTAGGAACATTCTCCGAATATGCCTGTGTGAGTGAGCAGTCAATTATCAAAGTTGAAAAAGACATCCCCTTGGAATGCGTGGCCTTGGTGTCGTGTGGTGTGGCCACTGGTTGGGGTTCAGCAGTGAATCGTGCGGGTACACAACCGGGAGACACCGTCGTAGTTGTCGGTATCGGTGGCATCGGAATGAACGCTGTGCAGGGCGCGCGAATGGCGGGCGCTAAGCGCATCATCGCTATCGATCCTCTTGAGTTCAAGCGTGAAAAAGCTATGGAGTTCGGGGCCACTCACACTTTTCCTTCAATGGCTGAAGCCATGATGTCAGTGATGGAGATGACCTATGGCCAGATGGCCGATCGGGTGATCATGACTCCAGGTGTTTTGCATGGCGAGATGATGGGCGAAGCGATGAACCTGGCTGGTAAGGGCAGCACGGTTGTGGTCACTGCTATCTCGCCGATGACCAGTGAGGTCGCCAATATCAACTTATTCCAGTTAGCAATGTGGAATAAAGAGATCAAAGGAACGATTTTTGGTTCAATGAACCCCCGTGCCGATATTCCAGCATTGCTTGATATGTACCGTGCTGGTCAACTCAAGCTTGATGAACTGGTGACCAATACATACAAATTGGAAGACATCAATGAAGGTTACGAAGCTATGC
>SHUW01000069.1 GCA_009694465.1 Ilumatobacteraceae bacterium | reverse complement strand
CGGGTAGAACGCCCATCCAAATAGTCGGCACTCCAGCAGCGATAGTTGGACGTTCGTTGACGATCAAGTTGGCCACCGCAGGGCCCGACAAATCGGGACCGGGCATCACCAGATCGGCACCTGATGCAACAGCGGCGTGGGCTAGGCCCCAGGCGTTGGCGTGAAACATGGGAACGACGGGCAGGATCTTGTCACTCTCACTCACACCCAGACCATCAGTCATCATCGTGGCCATGGTGTGCAGGAATGTGCTGCGATGGGTGTACACCACGCCCTTGGGGTTGCCCGTCGTGCCACTTGTGTAACACATACTGGCGGCAGTGTTCTCCGGTACTTCAACGAATTGCGCGGGTGTCGCTTTGCTGAGTAACTCTTCGTAGTCATATGAAGCGATGCCAGCCAGATCAGCAGGAATCTCGCCCTTGCCGTCATCCATGATCACCAAATGTTTGACGGTAGTAAATGTGGGCAATAACGGAGCCAGCAATCCCATCAACGACTTGTCAACAAAAATCACTTCATCTTGAGCATGATTGACGATGTACGTCAACTGCTCGGGGAACAAACGAATGTTCAAGGTATGCAATACCCGCCCCGAACAGGGAGCAGCGAAATACAACTCCAGATGTCGTGCTGTATTCCAAGCAAAAGTAGCCACGCGGCCATGGGGCGAAATGCCCAATTGCTCAATCACGGTCGCCACCTTGCGCGTCCGTTGCGCCCATTGGGCGTAGGTCGTGCGTTCGATACCGGCGCCTGTTGCGGTGACGATTGTCTTGTGCCCGAAATACCTCTCAGCGCGATCAAAAAGATGCAAGATGCTCAGTGGTACTTCTTGCATCAATCCTGGAATTTGCAAAATTTCTGTGGACATAATTTCCCCCTGTACGACTCTTGAAGCGTACTCTCGCTTAGATTGACAAGGTATGTCCGACGCCCTATCTCCTCGCGAAGAGGACGTCTCTACGTCCAGAAAAAAGTTGATCCTTGTTGCCTCGGCGACACTTTTCGCCTTGGGAACCTTTGGTAGCAATGTTGGGCCCGCCTGGGTTGATGAGCGCCCAGCGGTGGTCTTGGCTCTCTCAAGTCGCAACCGCAATCTTTTCGCCGCTGTCCCCTTCATTGATCCCTTGCCATTTGTCTTGATCGGCTTTACGCGCGTTTTTGTTGCTGGGATGGTCCTGTTTTTTCTAGGTCGCTGGTATGGGGATCGCGCCCTCGGATGGACGGAAAAGCAGGTCGGTGAATTGCCGGCGATTTACCGCTGGTTCGCCAAGGCCATGGACCGCGCTGGTTGGTTAGTGATCATTTTTTTCTGTGGGTCGAACTTGGTGTGGATGATGGCTGGTCATCGCCGCATTGAACCGATCAAATATGCCTCGCTCCTCGCCACTGGTATCGCCATCCGCCTTGCGGTGATGTGGGCAGGAGGCAAAGCCTTTGAAGATCAAATCCGATCATTTCTCGAATGGATGGAGGATTATCAGTGGTACGTCGTCGGCGGATTATTTGCTCTTTCATTTCTACAGTCCGCTCGCAAAAACCGCAGCAGAACCTCTACAGTAAGTAAGGATCTTGAGTACCCAAGCGAACAGTGATCGCATATTTACTCTGTAACAAACAACATCTCAGGCAATCCCCAAACAAAGGAAACTTCATGACCATTTCAGTAGGAAACCAAATCCCCAATGTCACGCTGCATGTTCTTGGTGACAATGGCATGCCCGCCCCCGTCAACTCGGTTGATGTATTGGGCAAAGGAAAAGTTGTTCTGTTCGCCGTACCTGGAGCGTTTACACCTGGCTGCTCAATGGTGCACTTGCCTGGTTATGTCAAGAATCTGGCCGCCCTTCGCGCCAAAGGTGTTGACACCATTGCCTGTGTCAGCGTCAATGATCCTTGGGTGATGGATCAGTGGGGTAAGAGCAGTGGTGCCGAAGGCATCCTGATGCTCGCCGATGGTTCTGGTGTCTTCACTGCCGCTATGGGACTTGCTATGGATGGTTCGGGCTTCGGACTTGGATCACGTTCACAGCGCTACTCGGCAGTCATTGAAAATGGTGTCATCACCGAACTCAACGTTGAAGAAGGCGGCGGGATCACCGTCAGCGCTTGCGAAATCGTTCTTGAACACCTCTAAAAATTAAAAACCTAAAGCAGGTTCAAGACCCATCGTCACGCCCGGCAAGTCAGCGATCTTTTTGCAGGCCAAGACCACACCTGGCATAAAACTCACTCGGTCATAACTGTCTTGACGAATGGTCAGCGTTTGTCCCGCGGCACCCAAGATCACTTCTTGATGAGCCACCATGCCGCGCATGCGGACCGAATGTACGCGGATATCAGCGGGACCCTTCCCTCCGCGTGCACCTGGGATCACTTCATGAGTCGTTGGGTCAGAAGCCCATTCGCCTGAAGCTGCGGCCATGCGATTGGCCGTTGCGACAGCCGTTCCACTTGGGGCATCGGCTTTATTGTCGTGATGCAACTCAATGATTTCAGCAGTCTCAAACCATGGTGAAGCCATCTCGGCGAACTTCATCATCAGCACTGCGCTAATCGCGAAGTTGGCAGCGATCAGACAGTTTGATGAACTAAAGACCGAGCGAAAACCAGCGATGTCGGTATCGGTGAATCCAGTTGTTCCCACGACCGCGTGGACACCATGCAATGCACACCACTGCAAATTCGTACGTGAAGCAGCAGCAATGGTGAAATCAATGGCTACTTGCACGCCAGCATCGGCCATAGCGCGCGGGTCGGCAGCGATGGAGATTCCGTGGATGACTGTGCCCACACATGCGGGGTCAACTGCGGCCACTAATTCGAGGTCAGGGTCAGCCATGACTGCATCGCACACGGTTGCCCCCATGCGCCCACCGGCACCAAATACCCCGACGCGAATTTTTGAATCAGCCATACCTTGATCATAAACCCTAGAACGAGGCAGGCTCCCGTCTCTTTCGAGATCGGGAGCCTGTCGTTACTCAGTTATTGGTTGGTTAATCAGCGATGACGGCGAGGACCGCGGTCATTTCCGCCACGGCCACCACGGTCGTCACGGGGTGCCCGCTCCGAGCCACCAGCTTCGCCACCGGGACCGAGGTCGCCAAGTTCACTACTGATCTCGCTGTCGAAAGCGTCATCGAAACTGACAGTCACAGGACCAGTCGCAGGTGCAGCAGCACGAGGTGCTGATGCCGCCGGGGCTGAAGCAGCAACCGGTGGGTCGCCAGCCAAAGTCAAACTGACCTTGCCCTTGTCGTCAATGTCCTCAACGCGAACTTCGATTTCCTGACCGAGTGTCAGAACATCTTCCACGTTGTTGATGCGCTTGCCACCACCGAGCTTCGAGATGTGAATCAGACCATCACGACCAGGAAGGATGTTGACGAATGCACCGAACTTAGTGATGCTGACAACGCGACCGTTGTAGATCGCACCGAGTTCTGCCTTAGGAGGATCAACGATTGCCAAAATACGAGCCTTGGCATCTTCCATTCTCCATGCTTCGACAGCACCGATCGTCACAATGCCGACAACTCCATCGTCGTCGACAGCAATGTCGGCGCCAGTTTCCTGCTGGATGGTGTTGATGACCTTGCCCTTTGGTCCAATGACTTCGCCGATCTTGTCCATTGGAATGGTGATTGAAATAATCTTCGGAGCAGTCTCTGCCACGGTGTCACGACCCTTGGAAATTGCTGCGTTCATGACCTCGAGAATTTTCATCCGAGCTTCTTTGGCCTGCTGCAAAGCCGCTGCCAAGACATCGGCGGGAATGCCATCAATCTTGGTGTCGAGTTGCAATGCAGTCACGACTTCAGCAGTTCCGGCAACCTTGAAGTCCATGTCACCGAAAGCATCTTCGGCTCCCAGAATGTCAGTCAGGCTGAGGTACTTGCCCTCGGCGTAGATGAGTCCCATGGCGATACCTGCAACGGCTGCCTTAATCGGTACACCAGCATCCATCAACGACAGGCTGCTTGAGCAGACTGCGGCCATTGAAGTGGAACCGTTTGAACTCATCACTTCGCTGACCAAACGCAACGCATAAGCGAAGTCATCTTGGTTAGGAACAACTGGCAATAATGCACGCTCAGCCAAAACACCGTGTCCAATTTCGCGACGCTTGGGCGTACCCACGCGACCGGTTTCACCATTAGCCCACGGGGCCATGTTGTAGTGGTGCATGTAGCGCTTGGAGTTCACTGGCGACAAAGTGTCAAGCATCTGGTTCATGCGGGGCATGGCCAAAGTCGTCACATTCATCACTTGAGTTTCTCCACGCTGGAACAATCCAGAACCGTGCGCAGTACGCAGAACACCAACTTCGGCCGAGACTGGACGAAGATCGCGTGGTCCACGACCGTCGATGCGGATGCCGTCTTCGACGACGCGCTTACGCACCAACTTTTTGGTGAGACTGCGAACAGCTTCCTTGATCTCTTTGTCGCGACCAGCGAATGGAGAATCAGCAGAACCTGCCAATTGCGCTACAGCAGCGTTACCAGCAGCATCAGTAGCAGCGTTGCGCTCAGACTTCAGAGCGATGCGCACTGCATCAGCCAACAATGGTGTGGCGATTGCTTCAACAGCAGTCCATACATCATCACCGTAATCAAGTACTGGTGTGTACTTCAGTGCAGAGATTGGTCCACGAGTTGCGATGACCGAAGCCAGCAACTGACGCTGCAAAGCGATCGACTCTTTGATGTACTGCTTTGAGGCATCAAGGCCACCAGCGAGAACAACTTCGTCAACCTTTGGCGCACCATTGGCGTAGTAGTCGAAACTCTTTTCGGTTCCACCGGCTTCAACCATCATGATTGCAACGTCTCCGTTGTCAAGTTCACGACCGGCAACAACCAGTTCGAAAGTTCCCTCTTCGCCCTCAAGATAGGTGGGGTGAGGAGTCCATGTGCCGTCTTGCGTGAAAGCAATGCGCACTGCACCGATCGGACCATCGAATGGGATTCCGCTGATCATCAAAGCGGCCGAAGCGGCGTTGATACTCAAGACGTCATGCGGGTTGATCTGGTCGGCACCCAAAATGGTGAGAACGATCTGCACTTCGTTGCGGAAGTCATCGGGGAAGGCTGGACGCAATGGACGGTCGGTGAGTCGGCAGGTCAAAATTGCTGCTTCACTCGGACGTCCCTCACGACGGAAAAAGGCGCCGGGAATTTTGCCGGCCGCATAGGCCCGCTCTTCCACGTCGACGGTTAATGGGAAAAAGTCAATGCCCGGACGGACATCTTTGGCGGCGTTTGCAGTAGCAAGAACGATGCTGTTACCAATGCTGGCAACAACTGCTCCCTGACTCTGAAGAGCCAGTTTTCCTGTTTCAAACGTCAGGGTCTTATCGGTTCCCCCAATGGGACCCGACACTCGGATGGCGTCGGCCATGGCGAGCTCCTTTCGCGCAATCTCGGCTCCTTGCCGGATTGCATATGGAGTAGCGGGTCGGCTCCCAGTCGGCTAAGTCGGCACCTCGGTGACGGCCACGGCGACTGACAACCAAACCTTCACTACTCGGTTTGTTTGTTATGTGTATTGCAGTTGGAACTGCGTCTCAGCGACGTAGACCCAACTTGGCAACGATCTCGCGATAACGCTCGACGTTGCGACCTTTGACGTAGTCCAAAAGACGACGCCGACGACCTACCATCATCAACAATCCACGACGACTGTGGTGGTCGTGTTTGTGATCCTTGAGATGCTCTGTGAGATGACTAATCCGCTCGGTGAGCAACGCGATCTGAACTTCAGGCGAGCCAGTATCTGACTCGTGAGTGCGATTCGCTGAGATAGTTTCAATTTTGGGAATACCAGCCATAGCTGTCCCTGCCTTCCGTATAAATACGACTCGGAGGTCGCGCCCCATCAGGTGATGGTTCGCATCGTGCCAGAGTCGAAACCCCAACAGACCCCGTCAGCCTACGGGCACTGATCAGGGCTTCCACCGAGCGGGTGCGGGCTATTGCGTTCAGCCTCGTACCAGTGTGCGGGGCAGGGACTGGGGTCCGCTGGGGGCAAAATTGACCATCTGGCTGCCAACACCTGGCAAAACTACCGCTACCCTGCCCTTATGTTCACTGGCATTGTTGAGGAGTTGGGCGCAGTTTTGGACTCGCGCCCTGTCACCACCGAATGGGGTTCTGGCGTGCGCCTGCGGATCGCAGCCAACACGGTTTTGCAGGATTCCGCTCTCGGTGCCTCCATAGCGGTGAACGGATGTTGCCTGACTTTGGTGGATCAAGGTGTTGACGGTGATCAAGCCTGGTGGGATACCGATGTCAGCCAAGAGACTCTTGACCGCACGACAACAGGCAAGTTGAGCGTTGGGGCGCGGGTCAATCTTGAACGACCGATGGCTTTGGGCGATCGCCTTGGCGGACACATGGTGCTCGGTCATGTGGATGGGGTTGGCGAGGTTGTTTCACCGGCACCTGATTTAGTCGTACGTGTCCCCCACGCAATGATGCGCTACCTCGTCGAAAAAGGGTCGGTCACAGTCGACGGGATTTCCCTCACCGCTTTCGATATCACCGCCGACACATTTCGCGTGGCGGTCATTCCGCATACCGCTCAAGTGACAACTCTCGGTTTTCGTCCGAGTGGATCACTCGTCAATCTGGAAATGGACGTACTGGCCAAGCACATTGAACGACTTGTGGAGCCATACAAAAAATAATGTTACGAGAGTTCGTCAATACGAACTTTTGAATCAAGCGCTGCCGAGCGATAAATGCCGGTGGCCATGAAAGATGTTTCAATCTTGCGACGTTGAGTATAAATCGTGGCGCGAATTTCGTGAATGCGTTTTGAATCTGCTTCAGCCGTTGCCGCCATCTCAATGAGATGACAGGCCAAACGGAAATCGCCAGCGTTCGCAAGTTCTTCGGCACGATTCGCTAACGCATCTGCTCCACCGGCCAACGTTGCGACTTCAGTTGCCAATGCGACTTCGGTTGCTGGTTTCAGATTGGCAGGATTCCCGTCGTACCAACCTCCATACAAACGCCACAAGTTACGCACCACAAACTCGGGCTCGTCGTAGGTGGGTTTGAGGTATGGCTTATTGGCCAGTTCTTCAGGCAAGCGCACTTGGTGAATGACGTCATCGAGACGTGCGCCACTATTCATCAAAGCGAGGGTCTGTTCGTGTAACGATTCAAGCGCTGCTGCCGTATCGGTGAGCACTTGACCGACACGATCTTTTCCACCGATGGCCATGCCGTGTGCGGGCAACATCAACTCGGGTTGTTTGGCAGCCATGGCACGCAAAGCGACTGCCCACTCCCAGGCGAAACGTTGCACCTTTTGTGGATTACCAGCATTCGGAAACTGCCAAATGAATAAGTCACCAACGCACACCGCTTTTGCATCAGGAACCCATGCCCATGTGTGATCATCAGTTTCACCACGGGCGTGATGCAGTTCAAAAGTGCGGCCACCGATATCAAGTGTTGTCTCGGAACGAAATGTGGTGTCTGGGTAGACGAAGTCACTTGGAAACATTGGCCCCGGCAAACGGAACTGACGCATGTTGATGTAGCCGTTATAGCCATTCGTCAACTTGTAACGATCGAAACGATCAATGACCGCTTCGTGGGCGACATAGTTGATGGCTTGATGACCGCGTTCAGTGGCATCAGCGTTGAATGCGTCAGCGCCACTGACGTGGTCGGTGTGACCGTGGGTGTAGACGGCGGTGTGTACGGGGTCTTGTGACCATGCACGGAGACTGGCGACGGAGCTCTTGGCGGCCATAGCGTGCGAGACGTCGAATAACGTCAGTCCGTCGTCGGTGTTAAAGACAATGACGTTGCTGAATGATTCAATGACGCCGATTCCAGCAGCAACTTCTTCAACTGGGGCTGCATCCATGGTGACCTTTAATCCCCGAGGTGCCGCATCGGTTCCATCAACGATGCGCGCCGAACTTTGGAGCATTGAAGTCATCGCATCAGCCTATGTCAATGGCACTCCCAGAGCCCCAAAAGTGGCACGCATGGACTGCTCGCCACCGCCCACCAACGCCGAGCGCTGGAATCCGCTCACAAAACGTGTGCAATAGAAGCTTGCCTCGTGCCCTATCACCATTGCTCAATTCACCACATTGAGTACTGGGAGAACGGCGGGTCAACAGATCTCAATAACATGATTCCGTTGTGTAGCAAGCACCATCACAAAGCACACGAAGGCGGATGGAAGCTCAGCCTCAATCCCAACACCCGAGAACTCACAGTGGATTTCCGGTGAGAGCAGTGACAAGTATTTCCCTAGGCGTTTTCATTTTCGGCTCCGCCTTGTCCCTTTCGCTAAAACGATGATAGAAATCGCCTATGTCTCCGCGCACAGCATTACTCCTCAGCGCCATGTCTTTTTCACTTCTGAGTGCATGCGGATCCGATACAGCCACACCGACAACCACACCAGCCACAACCACAACCACAACCACAATGACACCAGCGACAACCACACCAGCCACAACCACAACCACGCCAGCGCCAACTTCGGTCTTATTTGAATTTGATGATCAGTCATCGGCAATGGGTTGGTTCAACCAAAACGACACCGTCATGGGAGGCGTATCGGATAGCGCCAACGCCTGGGTTGATGGACATCTGGTTTTTTCGGGC
>SHUW01000068.1 GCA_009694465.1 Ilumatobacteraceae bacterium | reverse complement strand
GTCTGCGCCAGTGAACTATACACCTTCACGAAAAAAGTTTGGCGGAACTCTCATCATCCCGGAGAT
This sequence comes from Ilumatobacteraceae bacterium, assembly GCA_009694465.1. Taxonomy (GTDB): domain Bacteria; phylum Actinomycetota; class Acidimicrobiia; order Acidimicrobiales; family Ilumatobacteraceae; genus Casp-actino8. The sequence continues at coordinate 8,634 of SHUW01000068.1, read as the reverse complement.
GCGACTAAATACACGGGTTCTTGATGGCGCTGAAATTAAAAACGTCAATATAGATCCCTCTCGATACGTCGGCTCAAGCACACCGAATCAACCGGGCAACGTGGCGATATTTGGTCATCGGGTATCAAAAGGTCGCGAGTTCTACGCTCTTAATCGACTGAAAAAAGGATCAATCATATATCTCTTGTTTGATAAAAAAGTCTACGTGTACAGCGTTACCGAGGTAAAAATAAAATCACCGAAAGATAAGAACCTTTGGCAACTTGGGTCACAAAACCAAACCTTGACATTAGTGTCTTGTCATCCGTTGCGCAGTGTCGCTCAGCGGATTGTTGCGACGGCAGAACTCAGGAGTGTTGAGAAATCACTCGGCTGAAAGCAAACCGATATTGCTATAGGTGCGAGCCAGCGTTGCCGAAGCTACGGAGCGCGCCTTATCAGCGCCAACGCGAAGCAGGCGTGAAAGTTCGGCTTGATCGCCCATGAGTTCGCGGTAGCGATGCTGAATCGGCGTCAGTACGTCAACAACTGCCTCACCTGCATCGGCTTTCAGGGGACCGTACTGGGTGTAACCAGCGGCAGTTTGCTCTGGGGTGCGACCAGTGCAGGCAGCCAAAATCTCTAAAAGGTTGGAGATACCTGGCTTTTCGGTGCGATCAAAACGAACCTCACCATCCGAATCAGTGACCGCACGCTTGAACTTCTTGATAATTGCTGAGGGTTCATCCAGCAAATAAACAATGCCAGAATCGCTGGCCGCCGATTTGGACATTTTGGCGGTGGGTTCCTGGAGATCGGTGACCTTGGCGCCGGCACGGGGAGTGATAATTTTCGGCACGACAAAGGTTTTTCCGAAACGTCCGTTAAATCTCATGGCAATGTCACGGGTGATCTCAATGTGCTGGCGTTGGTCTTCGCCGACTGGGACCTCATCAGCGTCGTACAGCAAAATGTCGGCAGCCTGCAGGGCGGGATAGGTAAACAATCCAGCCGAGATGAAATCGGCTTCGCGCTTGGCTGACTTGTCCTTAAATTGTGTCATGCGACTGAGTTCGCCGTAAGAAACCGTACATTCCATGACCCAGCCCAATTGAGCGTGCTCGGGCACATGACTCTGCACAAAGACCGTGGCAACGTCAGGGTCGAGTCCTACCGCAAATAGGGTGGCCGCTAATTCGAGGGTGCTCGTGCCGAGTACGCCAGGACGATCAGTCACGGTGAGGGCATGGAGGTCAACGATGCCGTGAAAAGCATCGCATTCATGTTGACCGCTTACCCACGTGCGTAAGGCCCCGAGGTAGTTGCCAAGATGGACGACGCCCGTGGGCTGGATGCAGGATAAGACTCTTGGCACGGAACAATTCTACTCCTGCACTCACTCATCACGGTCGTTTTTCACCGATTTGCCTGCTCCTGAGACGCTCGGGCGATTAGCCTGAAGGTAATGGCTGTTGATGTCTCCACTCCGGTCTTTGAAGGCCCATTCGATCTTCTTCTGCACCTGATCCTCAAGGAACAGGTGGATATTTACGAAGTTGACCTGTCCGTGATCGTGAATTCATATGTGGCTGAAATCGCCAAAATGGATGTTCTCGATCTGGAATTGGCGACGGAGTTCTTGCTCATTGCGGCCACTCTCGTGGACATCAAAGCTCGACGCTTGCTCCCAGGGCGCGAGGACATTGATATCGACGAGGAACTCGGCATCTGGGAGGAGCGCGACCTCTTGCTGGCGCGCTTGCTTGAATGCAAGACCTTCAAGGATGTCGGTCAGGTATTTGCGCAGTTGGCTAGCGCTGCCGACCGTTCCTATGCGCGTCGTTGTGGTCCCGATGAACGCTTCTTGGAATTGATGCCAGATCTCTTGGAAGGGGTCAAGCCGCGCCAGTTCTTGGCCGCCTACATGCGCGCCATGGCACCTAAATTGGCACCCAAGGTCGACCTCTTCCACGTGGGTGTCATCAAAGCCAACGTTGCCGATGCCCTTGCTGAACTTGTGGATGAGTTGCCGCGTATCGGGCGCATTAGTTTTCGTCACTTGACCGCCGATCTCGTCGATCGCATTGAAGTGATCGTGCGCTTCCTGGCTTTGCTCGAACTTTTCAAGCAAGGTTTCGTGGAGTTGCAGCAAAATGAAAAATTTGGCGATATTGAGATCGTCTGGTTGAGTGACAGCGAATCAGCCATGGCTGGTTCAATGACTATTGATGATTATGAAGGTTGATGTTCAGGCGAAATTGAAGCAGCGCACTCATGAGTGCGACCTAATGAAGAATGTGAAGAGATAATGAGCGAAGAATTAACAGTTGACACTGAAGTTGCCACACCCATTGATGCCGAACTCGTGCGCGCCCTTGAGGCGATTATTTTAGTTGCCACTGATCCTGTGCCTGTTGATCTTCTGGCGCAGATTCTTGGACATCCAGAAGCAGTCGTGGAAAGTCTCTGTGCTTCATTGGCTGCGGCTTACGAAGAAGCAGGTCATGGTTTTCAACTCGTTCGAGTTGCGGGTGGATTTCGCTACCAGTCTCATCCCGATGTGGCGGTCTATGTGGAACGCTTCATCCTTGATGGTCAAAAAGCGCGACTCTCTGGTGCGGCTCTGGAAACATTGGCGATTGTGGCTTATAAGCAACCCATTTCACGTGCCCAAATCGCTTCCATTCGTGGAGTTGATCCTGACGGCGTACTGCGGACACTGCAGGGACGTGGGTATATCGATCAAGTGGGTCGCGACCCTGGCCCAGGTCAAGCAGTGATGTGGGGAACCACGCCTGCATTCTTGGAAAAGTTGGGTATTAACTCGGTCAATGATTTACCACCAATTGTTGAATTCATTCCTGGTGCCGACATCGTTGAAGCTCTTGAGGTTGGTTTGCGAATCTCCAAAAATGATGATCTTGATGTCTCAACTCCCGAGCCCGTATCAGTGCCTGTTGAGGCAGAACATGACGAATCGGGAACCTGAGCGGCCGCTCTGGGAGCAACTGGCAGCGAAATCAAAACTTTTGCCGCAAGGTGATCGTTTGCAAAAAGTTATGGCTCGGCACGGTTTTGGATCTCGCCGAGTGTGCGAAGACATCATCGCTGAGGGTCGAGTTTCGGTGAATGATGTCGTAGCTGAATTGGGTCGTCGTATTGATATCACTACAGACACCGTCAAAGTTGACGGTGTTGAAATCGGATTGCAACCAGGTTTGGTGTACTACCTGCTGAATAAGCCTGTAGGTGTCGTGACGACTGCGTCCGATCCACAGGGACGACCAATTGTGATTGACCTTGTGCCTAGCGAACCGCGTGTTTTTTCAATCGGTCGCTTAGATGTTGAAACAGAAGGTTTGTTATTGCTGACAAATGATGGACAGTTAGCCAACCACATTGCGCACCCTAGTCACGGCGTGGAAAAGGAATATCTGGCAGAGGTCGCTGGCGGCGAAGTGTCGGGAGGTGCAATACGACGTTTGCGCGATGGCGTCGAACTGGAAGAGGGAGTCACTGCTCCAGCCAAAGTCACTCAGCCGACACCGGGGATCTTGCGTATCGTCATTCATGAGGGTCGTAATCGCCAAGTGCGGCGCATGTGTGAAGCCGTTGGACATCCCGTGACGCGTTTGGTACGGACGCGCATTGGACCGTTGAGTGATAGGCGTTTACAGCCTGGGCAATGGCGCGAACTGACATTGCCGGAACTGCGTTTGCTAACTGAGGCAGTCGCCCTTGTCGTGCAAAGATACGATCAAGAGCAATGAGTAACACAGCAGCAACAACGAACCGACGGGCCACAGTGGTTGGACTGGGATTGATTGGTGGATCACTATGTGTCGCCCTGCGCGAACGCGGTTGGCTAGTCTCGGGCGATGATCAAGATCCCCAGCGCGTCACCGAGGCACTTGAGCGAGGCTTGATTTCCGCTGTCGGTATTGACGCAGAGTCGCAGGTGACTTTTGTTGCCGTACCCGTGACCGCAATTTCGCTGCAAGTCCAACGAGCTCTTGACGCCACGAGTGGCATTGTTACTGATGTCGGCAGCGTCAAAGCAGTGGTGACGCGAACGATTACTGACCCACGATTTATCGGCGGGCATCCGATGGCCGGCAGCGAACTTGAGGGACTTGATGGAGCTGATGGGGAACTGTTTACGGGTGCTGTGTGGGTCCTCACACCGACTCCCACGACCTCAGATGCAGCGTTCGCTACGGTGGCAAATATTGTCAATGATCTTGGCGCAGAAGTCGTTGGTCTTGATCCCGTACGCCACGATGAGTTGGTCGCCATTGTGAGTCATGTGCCGCACCTCACGGCCGCCACTTTGATGGGAGTGGCCGGGTCGCGCGCCACGGAACATGCAGCATTATTGCGTTTGGCAGCTGGTGGCTTTCGTGATATGACGCGCATCGCCTCAGGGCATCCAGCAATTTGGCTGGATATTTGCGCGGAAAATCGTCCCGCAATCATCAGCACTTTAAGCGCTTTGATTGATGGTCTGAGCGATATGAGAACAGCAGTTGATACTGGTGATCGGGCCACGATTCTGCAACGACTCACGGCTGCACGTGAATCACGCGCCAACTTGCCGAGTCGAATTAAGGCATTGGCCGATCTTTCAGAAGTGCGCATTCCGATACCTGACCGACCAGGTGCCGCCGCTGAGGTGTTCACCTTGGCTGCTGAACTAGGTGTCAACATTCCTAACTTTGAAGTGGTGCACTCGGTTGAAGGAGATCGCGGTATTGCGGTTGTTTTGGTGGAGACGACAAGTGTGGAGTTATTCCGTGGCGGACTGATGGCGCGTGGTTTCAAACCTTCAGTACAGCGTTTGGATTGACGTTCAATGAGCAAACCAATGCTTCTTGAAACGGCACACGGGCCACTCTCAGGCGTTGTCTCCGTGCCTGGATCAAAAAGTATTGCCAATCGTGCATTGGTATGTGCGGCGCTGGCTGATGGTCTCAGTACATTGCGCGCCGTTCCGTCGGGAGATGACACATCGGCGATGGTTGATTGCTTGCGAACTTTCGGAGTGCAGATTCAACAAGACGGCACTACTGCTGATGTCACAGGAGTTGCCGGACAACCTATTGGTGGCGGCGTGTTGAATTCTCGCCTGGCAGGGACAACCTCGCGCTTTATGACGGCAGTGGCATCTTTGTCCGCAGTGCCTTCGCTGATCACAGGCGATGAAGCACTCTGTCGTCGACCCATGGCGGCGCTACATGACGCGCTCACCTCATTGGGGGCCATCGTGCGCCCAGAGTCAGCGACGGGGCATCTTCCTGTTTGGGTGAGTGGGTCAGACCTCGCAGGTGGCTCTGTTGCTATTCCCGGTGACGTCAGTAGCCAGTATGTGACAGCACTGATGCTGATCGCTCCTTACCTTGATCGCGGTCTGCAGATTCAATTGACATCGCCCTTAGTGTCACGTCCATATGTCGCCATCACTGCTTCGGTGATGAGTTCGTTCGGGGTCAGCGGAATCGCTATCTCGGACCGCAGTATCGGAGTGGAAGCGGGACGCTATGTTGGCACCGCATATGACATTGAACCCGACGCTTCATCGGCCTCATATCCATGTGCCGCCGCGGCAATTGTCGGGGGATCGGTGACGGTCATCGGATTATTACAAGATGCTTTGCAAGGCGATGCTCGCTTTGTTGAGGTTTTGATGAATATGGGATGCGCCGTTGTGCATGAAGATACGCGAACGACAGTCGTGGGCGCCGATGAACTGATCGGCGTGGAGGTTGATATGGGAGGGATGTCAGACCTCGTGCCTACTCTGGCTGCCGTGGCAATTTTTGCTTCAACTCCCACGCGCATCACTGGAGTCGGTTTCATTCGTCATAAAGAAAGTGATCGAATCGGGGATTTGGTTGATGGCCTCGTCTCGCTCGGATGTGATGTCACTGAAGAGCAAGACGGTTTGTTGATTCGACCTGTCGCAGTGGAAAATTTGGTCGGAACTATGTTGAAGACTCACGACGATCATCGCTTGGCTATGGCATGGTCGCTGGTTGCGCTGCGAGTCAGCGGGATTGTGCTTGATGAGCCCAATGTCATTTCTAAAAGTTGGCCCGAGTGGTGGGAAGTACGATCATCCTTATTGGCGACCCCTGGGCACTAATCTGATCATGCCTATGAATTCAGATGATGCCGTCTCCTCTTTGCAAAGATATTCGGTGGCTGCCTTTGATGTGGACAAGACTCTCACAACCAAAGATTGTGTCGTGCCGTTCTTACGTGAAGTTGCTGGCTGGCGCTGGTACCTTGGCCTGCTATCACGCTCCGTTCCGTTGACGATCGCGGTCGTACGTCGTGATCGCGATAAGGTCAAAAACTTGGTCACGCAGGCGGCTCTTCGGGGTCGCTCAGCGACTCATGTGGAGATAGTGGCGCAGCGTTTTGCTGAGCGTGTCTTTCCTGCATGGCTGCGTTCGGACACCGTAGATCGTTTGCATTGGCATAAAGCTCAAGGGCACCGTGTGGTTTTAGTTTCGGCTTCCTACCGCTTATATCTCGTTCATTTAGCCGCACAATTGGGTTGCACAGCTGTTCTAGCAACCGAATGTGAGATGACGCCAGATGGTTTGTTCACTGGTTCATTGCTCGGAGAAAATTGCCGTGGAGTAGAGAAAGAGCGTCGCTTGCGTCACTATTTTGCCACTGAAGGACTGACAGCAGTCAACCTTTTCGCCTATGGTGACTCGAGGGGCGATGACCACATGTTGGCAATGGCGGATCACCCTCTGCGTATTGATCATCTGCCAGTGACTGTTGCCCCTGAAATGAGCATGCAATGAAAATGCCAGCGATCCTGCGCGAAGCACGACCCAAGCAATGGGCGAAAAATGTTTTAGTTCTATCTGCCCCTGGGGCTGCAGGTGTCCTCAATGAATGGGGTAGCGCATGGCGGACGATTTTGGCTTTTGTGGCGTTGTCACTGGCGGCTAGCGGAACCTATTTCTGGAATGACATTCTTGATGTCGAGGCAGATCGCTCTCACCCGCAGAAGAAATTTCGTCCCATTGCTGCAGGGCTTGTGAGTTTGCCAACAGCGCGAATCGTCGGCACCCTTCTTTTAGTTGCGGGAATCGCTGTCGGATTTGTTCCTGATTGGCGTTGTGGCGTGGCTGTGATCACCTATGTGGTGTTAACGGTGAGTTACTCAACGGTCCTGAAACACCAACCCGTTCTTGACCTCATTGCCGTTGCTGGCGGGTTCGTGATTCGCGCAATCGCAGGAGCAGAAGCAGCGGGCGTGGAGATGAGCACTTGGTTTTTATTGTGCGTCAGTTTCGGTGCGCTATTCATCGTGACGGGTAAGCGCTACGCGGAAATGCGCGATATCGGCGAAGATATCGCAAGTACCCGTGCCACATTGACCTCCTACAGTTTGGACTATCTACGGATGGTCTTGGCAGTCAGTTTGGGAGCGACCTTAGTGTCATATTGCACCTGGGCTTTTGCGACTAAGGAGATCTCGGGTACGTCTTGGCCGTCCTATGAGCTATCCATCGTTCCGATGCTGGCAGCCCTGATGAGATATCTTTTGGCGCTTGAGCAGGGCCATGGCGCTGCTCCCGAAGAAGTCTTCGCATCCGACCGAACGTTGCAGATTCTCGGTGTGATGTGGGTCGTTATTTTTGGATTAGGTGTGTACGTCGGCTGATCAGCCTTGATTGAACAGAACACAGAGATCAGACTGAGTAAGATTTGCCTGCTCATGAAATCTGACTATTCACAATCGCGCCTGACTGGATGGGGTCTGACCTCTCCCAGCTATGCGCGCACCGCCCAAGTCTCCCATAGCGAAGTGGGTGAGCATGTCAAAGACAGCAGTGGGCGAGGCATTGTGATGCGCGGTCTCGGTCGTTCGTACGGAGACGCTGCGCAGAATGCTGGTGGAACAGTTCTCACCTTGGCGGACTCTGTGGCACAAGCAGTTCTGGATACTGAGCAGGGAACACTGACTGTTGGAGCTGGGGTCAGTCTTCATGACCTACTGCAGATCATCGTGCCGCGGGGTTTCTTCATTCCAGTTTCTCCGGGAACTCGTTTCGTGACGGTGGGTGGAGCGATTGCCTCGGATATTCACGGCAAGAACCATCACCTTGAAGGCAGTTTCGGTAATCATGTGAAACGACTTTCGCTACTTCTTGCTGATGGCACTGTGAAGGAACTTGGCCCCGATCAAGATGCTCCACTCTTTTGGGCCACCGTTGGCGGAATGGGCCTGACGGGGATCATTCTTGATGCCACATTTTCTCTGATTCGCATAGAGACCAGTCGTTGCATTGTGAATACCGTGCGATGCAAAAATATTGATGAACTCTTCGAGGAAATGTCTCATGGTGATGATGAGTATCGTTATTCAGTTGCCTGGGTTGATCTTTTGGCGACTGGCGCCAAACTCGGACGCAGTGTTCTGTGGCGCGGAGATCATGCCCGCCTCTCAGATCTCTCCACCAAGGATGCAATTGACCCACTGCATTACGCGCCTAAACATCTCGCCACAGTACCTGCGTTGGTGCCATCGTTTGGTTTCGTGAACTCGTGGACTTCGGCCATATTCAATGAACTATGGCTCCGCAAGGAGCCTCGTCGAAAAGTGGGCACGATCAAAAATATTCCAACGTA
>SHUW01000067.1 GCA_009694465.1 Ilumatobacteraceae bacterium | reverse complement strand
GTCTCAGTCAGGGTTGGCGGATTGGCGCTGACACTGACAACGCGGCGATATGTAGTGAATGGTCCTGCAGACTGTTCAAAAACCGCTAATTGAGCAGAATCTTTGAGTGATTGATCGGATATTTCAGATTCAAGCACGAGATCGGAGCGGGGCGTGACGAGCCATTGACGCACATCATCGCTATCGGGCCAAGACCGCACCAGATTTTTAACCCCGTGACCCACAGCGCCGATGCTACTTGGCGACCTATATTTGTGGTCTATGGACCGCATCGTTGTTCAGCGCAGTGGTCCGTTAGCGGGCGAGGTTCAAGTACCTGGGGCGAAGAACTCGGTACTCAAACTGATGGTCGCCTCGCTCTATAGCGCGGGAACGCATGAACTCACCAATGTGCCAGCGATTTCTGATGTGAAAACGATGGGCAAGTTGCTGGAATTTTTGGGACTCACTGTTGAACACGGCATTGGCGAATCTGGTGTCCTGCGCTTAACAAATTCGGGAACGATCGCAACTGTTGCGCCGCCCGAATTGGTGACCAGTATTCGTGCCTCAATCAATCTGCTCGGACCATTGCTGGCTTGTCGTGGTCGGGTGCGACTGGACATGCCCGGAGGTGACGATTTTGGCTCGCGTCCAATTGACATGCATGTGGCCGGTCTGACGGCCATGGGAGTACGTTTCGATATCAATGACAACGCACTGTCGGCGGAGGTTGATCACTTAATCGGTGCGCACATCACTCTTGATTTTCCGTCTGTTGGAGCCACAGAAAACTTGTTGACAGCAGCGGTTCATGCCGACGGCACGACGACTATCTCTAACGCAGCGCGTGAACCAGAGGTTGCGGATCTATGTGATCTTCTTGTTGAGATGGGAGCCAAGATCACTGGTATTGGTTCTGCTTGCTTGACGATTGAGGGAGTTCCACGCGGCGCATTGCATCCTGTCACGCATGCCGTGATTCCCGATCGAATTCAGGCAGCGACATATCTTGCGGCAACGGCGATTGCTGGTGGCGATGTGATTGTGCGTGGCGCACGACCTCAAGATATGCAAGTTTTGTTAAGTCGGATGAATGACATGGGTCTTGAGATCACCGCGGTTCCGGGTGGTGTGCGCATTGTTTCGCAAGGTCGGATGCGAGCAGTTGATATTCAGACTCTGCCGTATCCCGGTTTGGCGACGGATTACAAACCCTTATTGGTGACGATGTTGGCGGTGGCCGAGGGCATGGGTGTGGTCACTGAAAACTTGTATCCGGGACGCTTTCGTTATGTCGAAGAATTATCGAAGTTGGGTGCCGATATTCGCACTGATGGACATCATGCCATCGTCAGGGGTGTCGAGGGACTGCGAGGAGCGGGCGTTGTAGCCCCCGATATTCGAGCGGGCGCAGCCTTAGTGGTCGCGGGTCTAGCGGCCCAGGGCCGAACAGTGATTTCTGGGATTGAACATATTGATCGCGGGTATGACGATCTAGTCGGAAGACTTGTCGGACTCGGCGCCCTGATTGAGCGCGTCGATATCCCCGTGACGCAAGGAAATTGAGCGGTCAAGACGTTTCTTGACGACAACAATTAAGGCCACAATGACCAGGATGGGTCCCGCCACGAGGAGGATTTCATCCCATCCGCCTTGGTGGGCAAGTAGTGCCATAGTGCGAGTCGTCATACAAAAGCCTCCGTGAAGTGCGCCTCATAACCGAGGTTCTAGGTCCTCTTCACTCTACGATCATAAGTATCCGATTTTTAAGAACAACTCAGGTACAGCCGTGACAACCACAATGCGTGAACAGGTCGAAGAGACCATTGAGGTCATCCGCCCCGCGCTTCAAGCGGACGGCGGCGATATTGAATTGAAAGAGGTCGACGAGGTCACGGGCATTGTCACGGTCACCTTGATTGGGGCATGTGGAACCTGCCCCGCATCAACCCAAACCTTGAAGCAAGGTATTGAGCGCATCATGCGGGATCGCGTTGATGGTGTCACTGAAGTTGTGAACGTATGAGTCGTCGCGAAAGAAATCCCGACACTCTTTTTGCAGCTGCACTTGATGGTGATCGCAGTGCTTTGGCGCGTTTGCTGTCCATGATTGAGCAAGGCGGCGATGATGCGCGCACCGTGGGACGTCTGTCGTACCCACTGGGTGGGCATAGTTACACGGTCGGACTGACCGGTGCGCCTGGTGCGGGTAAGAGCACGCTGACCTCGTCCATTATCGGTCACTTGCGCAAGATGGATCTTGAAGTAGCCGTTTTAGCGATTGACCCTTCGTCACCGTTTACTGGTGGAGCGATTTTGGGTGACCGAGTGCGAATGCAAGATCACGCTACTGACCGAGGAGTATTCATCCGCTCAATGGCCACACGTGGGCATTTGGGTGGCTTGTCTCTAGCGGCACCTGAAGCGATTCGTCTGCTTGATGCCATCGGTCGTTTGTGGGTTCTTGTCGAAACAGTTGGTGTCGGCCAAGTAGAAGTTGAAATTGCTGGCAAGGCGGACACGACAGTGGTGGTTGTGAATCCCGGTTGGGGAGACGCGGTGCAGGCAAATAAGGCTGGCCTGATGGAGATTGCTGACGTTTTCGTGATCAACAAGGCCGATCGCAAAGGTGTGGATGAGACTCGTCGCGATCTTGAACAGATGCTCGATCTTTCCGATCTTCCACACGAGGCCTGGCGCCCGCCGATCATCCCAACTATTGGTTCAACAGGTGAGGGTGTTCCAGCGTTGTGGGATGTTGTGACGCAGCATCGTGAGCACATCACTGCTACCGGCGAATTAGATCGACGCCGTCAGTTCCGTTTGCGTGAAGAGTTGCGTGAGATCGTGGCGCGTCGTTTAGAGCAACGTGCCCGCGAAGTCTGTACGGGCGAACGCTGGGATGCGCTTCAAGACGGTGTGATTGCGCGCAGCATGGATCCATGGAGTGCTGCCGACGAGATGTTGAAGGTTGTCGGCGCCTAACCCAAGTTGGTGGCGGTACGGTGGACGCAATGGAAAATCTCGTATTACTTGAACGGCGTTCCGATGGTGTTGCCATCGTGACCTTAAATAATCCCAAGGTCAATGCTCTGAGCCAAGCCGTCCTAGCTCAATTGCGCGAAATTGCTCTTGACTTGACGGCGAATCCGCCCGGCGCCGTGGTGATTACTGGTGGCGAACGTATCTTCGCTGCTGGTGCCGATATCAGTGAATTTGCTGGGGCGAATGAAGCCGATCGAATTGGACTTGGTTTTCACAGCGCACTCGATGCCGTCGCGGCGATTCCCCGTTTCGTCATTGCTGCAGTGAGTGGATATGCCCTCGGTGGAGGATGCGAACTTTCACTGGCCTGCGACTATCGCATTGCTGGAGAAAAAGCAGTCTTTGGTCAACCGGAAGTTCTCCTAGGAATTATCCCAGGCGGTGGTGGGACTCAACGTTTGCCGCGTCTCGTGGGATCAAGCCGGGCCAAAGAAATTGTGATCACTGGTCGTCAGGTGAAATCTGAGGAAGCCTTGCGAATTGGACTTGTTGACGAAGTGGTACCCAACGAGCAACTTCATGAGCGAGCTTTGAGTTTGGCCAGCGAAGTCGCCAAAGGTGCACTTCACGCCCACGCATTGATGAAGCGCGCCATTGATGAGGGTCTCTCGTCCACTCTTGCTGACGGTCTACTTCTCGAGCGTCGTTTATTTACTGAGGTTTTTCACACTGATGACAGCCAGGTCGGTGTCCAAAGTTTTCTTGAGCATGGTCCAGGAAAAGCAAACTTCACTGGTAAATAATGACGCTCACTTTCGAACTCGCCTAATCTTGGCTCCGTGGCTGAGATGACTCCGTGGTGGCGTGATCCGACGTTGCGTCCCGCCATCGTGGCCTGCCTGACGCTCAGCGCGGCTGTCGGTGTCTTTGGCGTTTCCTTTGGCGTTGGTTCAGTGGCTGCAGGTTCGACAGTTCTGCAAACATGCGCGCTGTCGTTGCTTGTCTTTACGGGTGCCTCACAATTTTCGGCGGTGAGTGTGATTGGTGCTGGTGGATCTATCGGCTCGGCACTCGGTGGAGCACTACTTCTTGCTGCGCGTAATGGTGTGTATGGTCTGGCAATGTCGCGCCGACTTGACGGCAGTCTCGGACGCAAATTTCTCGCCGCCCAATTGACGATTGATGAGACGACCGCAATGGCCGTCGCTCAGCCAACGCGACGCGCTCAACAAGTTGCATTCTGGGTCACTGGTGTGGCGCTGTATGCCTGTTGGAATCTTGGCACCTTGATTGGAGCGTTGGCAGGAAGCGCTATTGATCCGAAAACATTTGGTCTTGATGTGGCTTTTCCTGCAGGCTTCGTAGCGATGGTGTGGCCGTTGTTCAGCGATCAACGGGCGCGCCTAGCAGCCTTGATCGGCGGAGCGGTGTGCTTGTTGACAGTTCCCTTCACGCCCATTGGTGTGCCGATTTTGTTGTCGGTCTTGGGAGTCCTCGTAGGCCTTCAGCGACCGGTGAGTGCACCGAATAGCGAGGTCATCCAATGACGTGGACGCTGATCATTTTGTTGGCCGTTGGTGCCTATGCCTTCAAGGTCACGGGACTGATCATTCTTGGTGGGCGTTCCTTGCCCCCAATTTTCGAACGTTGTCTCGGGTTGATTCCAGCGGCGATTATCACTGCCTTAGTGATGAAGGACACTTTCACTGTGGGTCAAGATCTCACCCTTGACGCTCGCTCACTCGGCATTGCAGTTGCAGTGATCGCCGCGTGGAAGCGTGCTCCTCTGATCGTGGTGATTGTCCTTGGTGCAGCAGTAACTGCACTAGTTCGCCAGTTATAAACGCGCCACGAAATTATTTCGGTGAGGCCTCAACAAGAGCTTTGAGTTTCTTTAGATTGCGACGCCAAATTGCTTTGAGAACTATGCCGCCGCCGATGACTTCACCGATAGGGCCACCTAACCACCAAGGAAAAGTTAATTTTTCACTCCACGTGAACTGTGTGCGATTTCCGCTATCAAGTGGAGACAATGTGAAAACTCCTGTGCCAGTCACGATCCCACTGTGCTTGACGCCCATTGCCTCGCCAGGTATCCAATGCGTGATTTCCATTTTGTCGGTCAACTTGATCGGACCAACTTTGGTATCACAGTCAAAACTTGTTCCCACACCGCGTGTTTGATCGCCGTGAAAACGAATTGCTACGGCGTCAGCCATCCAATCAATATGGCGCTCAACGGGTTCAACGATTTCCCACACGCGAGCGGGAGAGGCATTGAGTTCAATAGATACTGTGATTCGACTCATGCGATCAGTTTTACCTAGATTCAGCGTTCGCGCCTATACGGCGCAATTCTGCTGCAGCCTGCTCGGGTGGCACGATGTTGATCATCACGCCAGTACCGCGTTCAAAACCAGCGACCGTCGTGAGTTTTGCGAAGAGATGGATATGCCAATGGAAGAGACCGTCATGTTGATGAGGTGCAGTGTGGAACACCAAGTTGAAGGCAACGTCGGCAAAGAGACCATTGAGATGCTTCAGCGAATCGCGTATCGCACGTCCGACGCCAGCCAACGGTTCATCGCCCGAGTCAGGTAAGTGAGCATGGTGATGGCGCGGAATAATTAAAATTTCGTATGGGGCACCGCTCCACCATGGGCAGATTGCGATCGCATCATCGGTCGCAAAAATAACTCGTTCACCGGTGACGAGTTCCGCTTCAACGGTGGCGCACAAGATGCACCCACCTTCAAATCGTACGAATGCTCGTTCTTCGTCAAGAATTTCACCTGGGACAAAAGGCAGACCGAGCAATTGTCCGTGGGGGTGAGCCAAAGAAGCACCAGCCTCACGTCCGTGATTGACGATGGCTTGCGAATAGCGAATATTTTCCGTGGAAGCGTGATCGAGTAAACGCTTCTTCAGGGTGAGCATCAAATCTGCACAGGTCGCGTCTGAGAACGATTCAATGCCGCGACTGTGACTTGGCGTGAAGACAAAAACTTCGTGAGTTCCACTTGCTTCAGCCATGACATGTACGGGACCTAAGTTGCGCACGGCCAATGACTCTTGGCCATCAAAGGCGGGATAAAGATTGGGGAGCACGCGCATTCGCCAATCATCTTCATCACCAGTCGAATCAATCGGCGGGAGAGCAATTTCATCGCTGCCCGGACAGAACGGACATGGTCGTGAGGGACCAGATTCGACAGTGGGTGTGCGGGTAGCGAAATCGGTGGGGCGCATGGCCCTTTCGGCGACGATTGTGACCCATCGGCCAGTTAGTGGATTCAGACGAAGTTGACTCACGGTGCTTTCAGGATACGAGATAGTGAGGGTTTTTGTTGATCATTGTGAATACACCGAGACATGTGTCTCAGATTGTTCGGTAAAAGGTTCCTGGCTCATATTCGTCCATCGGTGCTTGAGTCGTAGTCCGCACTGCAGAGCCATCTGATCAAGTTCGTCGGGGTATGAATACCGAATACTCCAAGGTCGCAAGCGGACACCCCCAGATTCGGTGAATTCAACAAATTGACCATCCACATGCTGATTACTTGGATCATGGACATCGGCGGAGAGGACAACTCGGTCTGAACGCATCGAGCGCACCCCTACGGTGCTACCAGCTGGTCGCTGAGGGTCGGGGACGATGGCTTCGACGACGAACGAGCCGCCGTCGCACAGGCGGTTGGCCACAGCGTGAAAAAGTTGTTCTTGGCGTTGCGCCGTTTGCAGGCTGAAGATCGTGTTGTAAGCGATAAAAATCACGGGGAATCGCTCATCTCCAAGCCCGTCGACCATATCTCCCTGAATTGCGGTGAGGTGAATCTTTTGCTCAAGAGATTTGCCCCGTAGGCGCTCAAGCATCAGGGGACTGGAATCAATGCCAGTGACCTCAACCCCCGTGGCAGCCAGCGCCAAGGCCAGGCGTCCCGTGCCGACACCCAATTCCAAAAACGGCCCAGATTGGCCCAACTGCAGAAGGGTGGCGATAGTCGCCTGGACATCGCTGACATCGTCGTACCAGTCGTCGTAGACATCAGCAAAAGAATCACCATACGTTGAATCGTCGTAACCCTTCACGCAGGCAACGGTACTCTGAGGGGATGTCTTTGGACCTTGTCTACCTCGATCATGCGGCAACCACGCCAATGCGACCTGAGGCAGTTCAGGCCATGCTCCCGTTTCTGACCGAGGTTTTCGCCAATCCTTCCGGCTCGCACCGTTTTGCCCGACAGGCCCGCCAATGCATTGATGAGGCCCGCGATGTGGTCGCCGATGTCATTGGGTGCAAGCCAGGCGAGGTCATCTTCACTGGTTGCGGTACCGAAAGTGATAACTCTGCGATCACCGGAATCATTCGTCGTCGAGGTGGGGTGGCGGTGTGTTCGGCAGCCGAACATCACGCTGTTTTGAATTGTGTTGAACATGCTGGTGGGCGAGTCGTGGCCGTTGACAGCAATGGAGCAATTGATCTACGCGCCTTGGAAGCAGTCCTTGACGCTGAAGTCTCGAGCGTCTCGGTGATGGCAGTCAACAACGAGATTGGGACAGTGACAGATCTTGTGGCGGTTTCGCGGTTAGTTCGCAAACTGGCACCCCGCGCTGTTTTACACACCGATGCAGTTCAAGCTGTGTGTTGGATTGACCTGCGCACACTATGGCCACTCGTGGACACTATGGCACTCAGTGCACACAAATTCGGCGGTCCAAAAGGCGTGGGTATTTTGATTGTGCGCGAAGGCATAACTTTTGAGCCGACTGTTCTGGGTGGTGGACAAGAACGCGATCGTCGCAGTGGAACGCATAATGTCGGCGGAATTGTGGCCACGGCCGAGGCGCTGCGACTGACTGATCTCGCACGCAAAGATGAAGTGCAACGCATCAACGTGTTGCGCACTGCGTTGATAGCGGGAATTTCGCGTATCGAGGGAGCACAACGGACTGTTTCATCTGAGGTCAGTGTTCCCGGCATCGTTCATTTTTGTCTTCAGGGGATCGAGAGTGAATCTCTGCTTTATCTTCTCGATGAAGCCATGGTGTGTGCTTCTGCCGCCTCGGCCTGCGCCAGTGGGGCGATGGAGCCATCGCATGTTTTGGCCGCCATGGGCGTCTCATCTGAACTCACTGCGGGAGCATTGCGCCTCAGCATGGGTCACACCACCACGCAATCTGATGTCACACGGGCAATTTCTGCGATCACCGATGCCACAGATCGAATCCGTAGTGTGCAAAATCGCCGTAGCCTGTGACCTATGAAAGTCTTAGTAGCCATGTCTGGAGGCGTTGATTCGTCGGTTGCCGCTGCATTGTTACTTGAGCAAGGTCACGAAGTCGTTGGTGTCACGATGCGCCTGTGGGGTGGCGAGAGTGACACAGGTTGTTGCAGTGTGAGCGATGTGGATGATGCTCGTCGCGTCGCGCAACAGATCGGCATTGATCATCTGGTTTTTAATTTCACTGAAGATTTTCAGCGTGCGGTCGTTGATCCCTATATCAATGACCACGCCGTCGGTATTACCCCGAATCCCTGCATCGAATGCAATCGCCATCTCAAGTTTGATCGCTTACATGAACGAGCTTTAGTGCTCGGCTTTGACGCAGTGGCGACTGGTCATCATGCGCGAGTTGTGTATGAAGATGATGTCTATCGCCTAGTTCGCGGACACGATATGGCTAAGGATCAGAGTTATGTGGTGCACATGCTTGATCAGCAGCAATTATCACGCACTCTTTTCCCAGTTGGTGAAATGACCAAGATCGTCGTGCGTGAACACGCTGCTCGCCTGAATATGCGCACGGCCTCAAAGCCAGACAGCCAAGACGTGTGTTTTATCACGACTGCAAAAGATAACGACGGCCGCAGTGGTCGGGTGAGTTTCATTGGT
>SHUW01000066.1 GCA_009694465.1 Ilumatobacteraceae bacterium | reverse complement strand
AGCCAAACGTCTCCACCCCACCAGTCTTCGTTACGAACGAAGCGTGTAACTGAGTCCTGAGTTCGGCTTTCATACTTGAAAGGACCAGTTCCTACTGGTGCCTGGTTCAAAGTTGGGTCTTCGAGTGCTGCGGCCAACCATGTGGGGGAGGCAACCATGCCCAACTGGGAGCGCAGTGCGTGTGGGAACTGCAAGTTGGCATCCAAGAGGTGATAAATCAGAGTTAGATCGTCAACGATCTCGACAGCGTTTTCAGTTGGGTAAAACGGGCGAACCGCAAGTCCAACGAGTGGAGCTGCATAGGCAGCGTCAAAGTTGGCTTTAACAGCTGCCGAATTAAGGGGGGTTCCGTCATGGAACAGGATGTCAGGACGCAAGACAAGAGTCCAGTCCTTGAGATCATCGGAAGGTGTCAGCGATGCTGCCAAGTTTGGAACTGCAGTACCGTCAGCGGCAAGAGCGGTCAAAGTATCAAAGACCGCATTTCCCATGACGTAGGCAGAGACAGCGAATGCCGAACTGGTTGGATTCAAGCCGTCAGTTTCGGCTTCGACGCCGTAGCGAAGTGTGCCACCAGCAACTGGGCCAGCGGGTGCTTCGGTGCCTGGTGCTTCGGTGCCTGGTGCTTCGGTGCCTGGTGCTTCGGTCCCGTCGCTATCGCTACCGCATGAAGCGGCAAGGAAAGCAAAAGTTAGGCCTACTGCTATTGCAGCGCGATAACTACGTGTTTTTGTTATCTGCATAAATTCCCCCTTATTAGTCATGGAAATCTCTTTTGAGACGTCCGTCACTTGCGAGGTTAGCACGACCCTGCCGATCTGTGAAGTTCGGCGCTAGCGAGTGGGGATCATCAATCTGCTTAACCTCGCAATTGCTTTTTCGGGGAGGGATACACGAAACTGCATGGATGGTCAAAGGACATCGGCGAAGACTTGACGGACTGACGAGGGCTTTGCCCCAGCGCTTAAATGCCAATAATCCGGACTTCCTCGTCATTTCCCAATTGCATGATGAAGCGGTTTCCCAGAATCGACCGTGTTATCGAGATCCAACGAGCGGATACAGCGTGTTCACTGCGGTGTTCTTGAACGACAGGGGTTATTGCTGCGAGAGCGGTTGTCGTCATTGCCCGTTCGAACCTCTACAGTAATCGGTGAGTTGTTTGACGGTTAACGGAGAAATGTATGACCACTAGCATGATGGCGAAATTTCGTGTCTCGGCGACACAACCACTGCAGTTGAGCGCGATCGCAAGTGACGATGACCTGGGATGGGATAAAAGTTCTCAAAAAGGCGAGTTGGAAAAAGTGGTCGGAGAGATGGCCTTTGAACAGCATCGTTTAATGGCCGAGGCCAAGCAGAGTCTGCTGATAGTTCTTCAGGGGCGAGATGCCTCCGGCAAAGATGGCTTGGTTCGACACGTGATGACCGGCATGAACCCTGCCGGAGTGCGGGTCACAAGTTTTAAAGTGCCAGCTGGCATTGAAAAACAGCACGATTATTTATGGCGTTGCCACGACTCGTGTCCTGCTCGGGGCGAGGTCGGCGTATGGAACCGAAGCCATTATGAAGACATTTTGGTGCCGCGGGTCAAAAACCTTGTGGGCGAGGAAGTGTGGAAGAAGCGTTATCGGCACATTCGCGATTTTGAGCAAATGTTGGTTGACGAGGGAACGCGAGTGCTCAAATTCTATTTGCATGTCTCCCATGACGTTCAGCGGCAACGACTGCAAAAGCGGATCGATAATCCCGAGCGGAGTTGGAAGCATGATCCGAGCGATCTTTCCGACCGAGAGATCTGGCCAAAGTATGAGCAGGCCTATGAGGATGTTCTACGGGAGACCTCGCGCCCACATGCGCCGTGGTATGTCATACCCGCTGACGTGAAGTGGGTACGGGATTTAGCAGTGGCGAAAATTATCTTAAAGACGTTGCAAGAAATGGACCCAAAGGTTCCAGTTCCTAGCAAGGACCTCAAAAAGATCATCGTTCCCGAGTGAGCGAAAGTTCTTCTGTATCTGATTAATAGGGCGTAGCAAGGGTCAACCGTCTACATTTGGTGACGGCGGGCCGAACGGGCTCACAGACCTCTGAAAGGCCGACGTGTCGAACCAACGTGAGATTATGACTTGGGAGATTTTTGGCGAGGCTTCGCGAGCCCTGGCGCAAATGGTTGCCGAAGATGGTTACGACCCAGACATGATTTTGTCGATTGCCAGAGGTGGTCTCTTGATCGGTGGGGCTCTGGGATATTCGCTAGCAGTCAAAAATGTGTACACCATGAATGTGGAGTTCTATACGGGTGTCGATGAGCGTCTAGAAGTTCCCCGTATTCTTCCACCCGCTCCCGACTTCGTGGACCTGGGTGATGCCAAGATTCTGATTGCTGATGATGTGGCCGATACCGGGCACACTTTGCGCAGCGTACAGAAATTCTGTGAAGGCAAAGTCGGTGAAGTGCGCACAGCTGTTCTCTATGAAAAGTCACACTCTGTTGTGCAAGCAGATTACGTATGGAAGAAAACAGATCTGTGGATTAACTTCCCGTGGAGCGATAAAGATCCTTTCATCGTCCGCGAAGGTCATGTACGCGACGCCTGAGTAAAAATCTTTGGGATGTTTGCTTCTACTGAATATGAAGCTTCAGCGTCCAGGTGCTCCTTGGCAGTAGTCGTTGGTGTAGACCGAGGAAACATCGTCCGTTATTTCTACGCCTTGGGATGCATATATTGGTTGCAAAATATCGTAGAGATCTTGAACCTTCGTCTCATCGAAGGAGCAGTACGTTCCATCTGGGCTATTTGCCCCAATATTTTTTTCGTCTAATAACTGCAAGCCGGCCGAATTAAGTTCTGCACTGAGGCTCCAAAAGCCGTCGTACTCTTCGTTGATCTCAATCATCCTGTCGGTGATGGGAGTCGGATTGTTATAGAAGTCCACCCATGCTTGTTGCATTTTTGGAACTAACAACTTTAGGCACGCGTCAAGTTCTGTGGCTCGGCTCTTGAGCATCGTGATTGTTGCTGGATAGTTGTCAAAACCAAGTTCAGAGACAGTGAAAAATGAGACATCTGCTGGCCCTCCGTCCTTCCAGAGAATGTCATTTTCGTATTTGTAGATTTCGTTGGTGGCAAATCCTTGTTGCAAAATGGAGCCACCTTTACTCACCCAAGTGGCATCGGAACCGTTGTAACTTGGGTCGCTTTGTTCTGGCATCAGATAACCCTTGTCGATCATGAAGTCGATGTAGGACAGACCTGGAAAGTGCACGAAGGAGGCACCACTGGCAGCGATGTCAGTTGGAGTCGTGATCGTGTGCTGAGTTGGATCCCACATCAGCATTTGGGGATCTTGATCTAGAGTTTTGGCGATAGCAATCAGCGGAAGAGCGGCGGAGTCTTTGATCAGGTCAGCAATTCCGATGTAAGCCATATCGGCTTGCCCGTCAACGAGGACAGAGCTGTTCTGCTTATCAAAATTTTTGGTCAAGATTTCTACGTCTTGTAATCCACCGACTGCGTATTGCTGCTGCACTGGACCGGAATAAGAGACACTATTCTTGTCAGCGGTGCCAGAGGGGCCGATCAACTGATATGTGCCACCGTGTTCAAGTTCTGGAAACCAATCTGTCTGAATGGTCAATTTGGTGGGGCAGAGTTCCGTAGTCAGGTCTGTCTTCTCGCTTGTATCCGAACTACATGCCACAAAGATTGAACTAAGGCTGAAGAGTGAAACTAATGCGGTGACACGTCGGGGGGACATGATTCTCCTTTGGTTACAGCACACTTTAGCGGAGAGCATGAAAGTCGGCTAATCCTTGTCGTACCAATCCCTGATGGCGCGGGTTGTGACCCACCCGACAAGGAGAAACATCAAGACTCCGAAGATCGAAGCCGTGATCGTGCCTGCGAACATCTCTGGTCGTTCGATTGATTTTTGTTGTCGGGTACGGATGTAATACCCAATTCCTTTTTCTCCTTTAACAAAAAAGAAATCTGCGACAACTGAACCAATGACCGCACTGCCCGATGCGATACGGATGCCGGTCATCAGTGATGGTAGGGCGCTGGGAAGTTCAAGGCACCAGAGCCGAGTCCGACGAGAGACGTGACTGAGCGTGAAGAGGTCGTGATGCATCTGGTCGGTTGATTGCAGGCCGAACAAAGTGTTGGTGATCACGGGAAAGATGGCGATTAAAACTGTGACGACTAAACGCACGCCCAGTTCTTCGCCGAATAATTGGGTGAGAAGAGGTGTGATCGCCAGGATGGGAACCGTCTGTAGGACGACGGCGTAGGGGAACAGAGCTCGTTCAACGCTTCTGGAAAGGTTCATCAGCACGGCTAGTGCTATGCCGAGAGTTATTGCGATGGATAGTCCCAAGATCGTGACCTTGACTGTTGGCCACATGTAGCCAAGAATCGGTCGCAGTCCGTTGACTTTGTCTGTCACTGGCATGAAACCATCGGTGATAATTTCGTGCGGGTAAGGCAAAGCATTGCGCCGTTGCACGGGATTGTCGTAGTTGAATGTGGCGTAGAGATACCACAGCGCGATGAAGCAGGCGAATGTCGCCATCGGGAGCAAGGTATTGACCCGCAGCGATGGTCGGCGAATTCTGCTCATGAATGAGCGACCTTCAGATCAGCGCTGATTTTTCCACAGATCTCAGCAAAATCACTTTGATAACGAATGTCTGGATGGCGCGGGTATGGGAAGTCAACTGCATGTTCAGCGATAATGCGTCCGGGGCGCGCCGACATCACGAGTACCCGAGTCGATAGAAAGACCGCTTCTTGGATGCTGTGGGTGATAAATAATGAAGCAAAATGTTGATTTTGAAAGAGATGTAATAACTCATCGTTGAGGTGTTCGCGGGTGATTTCATCCAGGGCAGCGAAGGGTTCATCGAAAAGAAAAAGGTTTGGTTGTAAAACCAAGGATCGGGCCAGCGAACAGCGCATTTTCATTCCGCCAGAAAGTTGTTTCGGGTACTTGTCTTCGTTTCCCGTGAGGTTGACCAGTTCAATCGCCGCATTGGCTGCTTTTTGTCGGGAAGGTTTGTCCATCCCAGCAAGCTCGGCGTTTAACTCAACATTTCGTCGCACCGTGCGCCAAGGCAACAAAGTTGGATCCTGAAACACGTAGCCAAGGCTTGTGCGATCTACGTCGCAGAGCCCTTGTGTCTGAGCCAGCAGTCCAGATGCGAGTCGTAAAAGCGTGCTCTTGCCACAACCTGAGGGTCCGACAATGGTCACGAATTCGCCGGATTGAATATTGAGATTGACATCGTCCAAGGCCTGAGTACCGTCCGCAAAGGTCAACGAGATATTCGTCATTCTCAATGCTGAATCTGACATCTCGTCAGCGATGGGGTGCATGCCTTAAACCTTAGTTTGAGTGGCGATGATTGTTTGATCTGCCGAACTATTTGCCCTCAACAGCAGCAGATCGATTCAGGCAATGGGCGACTATCTCCACACATTGTGTTTCTGTAGCACTTCTCGAAGAACCAGTGATTGGTCGGTCATGATGCCCTGGACGCCGAGGCTGATCAACTCCTCCATCGTGGCGACATCGTCGATCGTCCAAACATGCACAGGTTGGCCGTTGTGTGTGGCCTTGGCCAGGGTTCGTTCATTGACCACCGTCAGCGGACCTTGGCGTATTGGGACCTGAAAACACGAGGGCTCCTTCGGCGGCAAACCCATCACCCACAGGGCAACTTCGCGCGGACTTGCGCCGGTGCAGACATCGCTCCCAAAACTGTTGCGGATATTTTTGATTCGTTGATGGCTGAAAGATCCGATACAGACCCTGGTGAGGGCATGAGTGTCTTTGAGCACTGCGATCAGGGGGTTGACACAGGCATCGCTTTTGGCATCGATGTTGAATTTGGTTTCGGGAAACTCCTCCAGTAATTCTGCGAGTAGGGGAATTGGTTCCTTGCCATCGACTCGCATCTGAGAAACCTCTTGCCAACTGACATCACTGATACGCATGTGGTGACCGCAGGTACGCAGCAGATCGTTGTCATGAAAGGCCACAAGCACCCCATCTGCTGTCAGTTGTACATCGGTCTCCAGATAGTCGTATCCGAGACTGACGGCATGACGAAAACTCACCAGAGTGTTTTCGGGAAGGGAATCGGTTCCGCCACGATGAGCGAAAGCGATCAACTGATCAGAAAGGTGAGGTTCGAGGTACGGGTGGTGATGAGCGAGACGCATATATCAAAATACAGAGGCCCTAGATAGAGCGCCCAGCGTCCTTCCAGTACTCATCTTTGAGCAAGCGCTTGTACAACTTGCCAGTGGGATGACGCGGTAGTTCAAGACGAAAGTCAACGCTTCGAGGGCATTTGATATCCGCTAATTGTGAACGACAGTAAGCAATCAACTCTATTTCTAAAGCCTTCGCCTCTTCTGGAGTGCCAGGCATAGTGACCGGTTGAACAACCGCTTTGACTTCTTCGCCGAAGTCCTCGTTGGGTACACCAAAGACAGCCACATCGATGATCTTGGGATGAGTGACTAAGGCATTCTCAGCTTCCTGCGGATAAATATTGACTCCACCCGAAATGATCATGTACGCCTTGCGGTCAGTGAGGTACAAGAACAAATCGTCGTCCAAGTAACCAACATCGCCCAGAGTGCTCCAACCTTTTGGATGTCGTGAATTTTTCGTCTTCTCGGCATCATTGTGGTATTCAAATGTGGCACCGCCTTCAAAGAAAATGGTTCCACTTTCAAAGTGTGGCAAGTCCTGTCCATCTTCGCCACAGATGTGCAATGTGCAACCAATACCGACTCCGACTGTTCCCTCATGGGCTAACCACATCGTGCTGTCGCAGTAGACGAAGCCATTGCCTTCGGTGCCGGCGTAGTACTCATGAATAATTGGACCGAACCACTCAATCATCTGCTTTTTAACTGGTATTGGACATGGGGCTGCAGCATGTATGACAGCTTGCAAACTTGAAACCTCGTACTTGCTGCGCACGGCGATATCGGTTTTGAGTAAGCGAACAAACATGGTCGGAACCACCTGCGTATGAGTGACCTGATTGTCTTCAACGGCTGCCAGAAATTGTTGCGGATCGAATTGAGCCATAACGACCGCTGTGCAGCCGATACTTTGGGCTCCCATCGTCCAACGTAAGGGTGCGGCGTGGTACATCGGTGCTGGGGAAAGATAGACGCTGTCCTGGGTGACGCCAAAGAGCTTCTCCATGGCTGATGAAATCGCTATTGGTGAACCGTCAAGGGGCAAATTCTCGAATGGTTTGGAGATGCCTTTGGGCATACCAGTGGTGCCAGAGGAGTAGAGCATGTCAGTACCTGCGATGCGGTTCGGGAGCGCCTCACTTGATTGCTGAGATACGGCTTCTTCGTAGCCCTCATAGCCAGGGATCGACCCATCAAGCATCAAGCGCAATGAAACACCAGGTGTTCCAAGCAAGATTTCAGCAGCCTGCTCGGCCTTGTAGTGAGAAGTGATGAAGGCTTTGGCATCGCAGTCATTCAAGATGTACGTCAACTCAGCGCTTGTGAGTCGTGATGAAGTCGCGGTGTAAATCACTCCTGCAAAATGACAACCCCATAGGACTTCGAGGTAGCGGTCATGGTTTTCCATGCACAGGGCTACATGGTCTCCAGGTTGCAATCCAACTGATCGCAATAGATGGGAAAGGCGATTGGCGGCTTGGTTTAATTCAGCAAAGGTCTGTGTGTAACCAGAGCCAGGGACGACTAGAGCGAGTTTGTCGGGTGTATTGGCGGCGTGGTCTCCGATATGCATGCTTTTGACAGTAGTGCGATTACCCTTTGCTCATGGAGTCGTCACGGGGTGGATCGCAATGGGCGATTGCCAGATTCCGCGAAATGGTGAGCCAAGGTGGAGCTCTGGCGCTTGATGAAATGTCTTTTTTGATTACAGCGGCGATTTTGAACGACGAGAATTTTGATCTGATCGGGCAGATGGCTCGCTTGGACGAGATCGCTGCCTCTGTTCCATCCCCAACTGTGGCGGGGATCGCCACGTACCTCTTTAGCGGCCCTGACGCTTTCGTTGCCAACAGGGCGGAGTATTACGACCCAGATAACTCCCTGCTATCACGTGTCATTGATCGCCACGCTGGTATCCCAATCACGCTTTCAATTGTTTTGATTGAAGTGGCTCGTCGACTTGGGGTGCCTCTTGTGGGTGTCGCGATGCCGGGGCATTTTTTGGTTGGGGTTCCCGAGGCTCAAGGCAATATTCCACAAACCTTTGTGGACCCCTTCGGAGGCGGGGCGATTATTGATCAGCAGGGCTGCGAGAGAATTTTCCACGCTTTAGCCGGCTCGCAACAGACTTTTGATCGCCTCTTTCTCAGCGCCACCCATCCAATGGCGGTTATTGAACGGATGCTCAATAACTTGAAAGCAATTTAT
Organism: Ilumatobacteraceae bacterium; assembly: GCA_009694465.1. GTDB lineage: Bacteria > Actinomycetota > Acidimicrobiia > Acidimicrobiales > Ilumatobacteraceae > Casp-actino8. The sequence continues at coordinate 498 of SHUW01000066.1, read as the reverse complement.
GTGTATCAACGAGATATTGCTGCGTTGAGGTCGGTGATGTGTCTGAGATCATGTTTTCCAGGCTTGGGTGCGGCCGAAGCCGATGAGTTCAGGCGTTTGATGGCGCCACTCAACTGATATTGCGTGGCAGATTTGTGGTGCGATCTCGCCGTAACAACTGAGTGTCGCTAGTTTACATGAAACAGGTTTTCGAAATTTTATTAAAGGGAGCGCAAAAATGTCCACACTGATCTTGACCGATGATGAGCAAAAAGTCATTCAATTGACTGAAGAGTTGTTGCGTGAGTTTCCTCCGAAGACCACTGATGCAGTGACGTTTCTTGGGGCTCAGTATGACAAAGGTTTGGCCTGGGTGCATTTCGAAGTCGGTTGCGGCGGGCTCGGTTTAAATCCGAAGTTGCAACGCCAAATCAACGAGCAGGTTTTCGCTGCTGGTGCACCGAATCCCGTAGGACGAAACCCGATTGGTCATGGCATGTGTGGACCAACGGTTGCCGT
>SHUW01000065.1 GCA_009694465.1 Ilumatobacteraceae bacterium | reverse complement strand
TCATATTCGGGTGCCGATCCAGCCTTCGCTCCGCACGGTATGCAGAAATTCGCATGGGATCCGGTAAAACGTGTGTTTGAGTCAGCCTGGATTAATCAGCAAGCATCTTCGGCAAACGCTGTGCCTTTGGTCAGTCTCGGATCAAACACCTTGTACACCGTCGGTGGCCGTGACGGCAAGTGGGCCTTAGAAGGTATCGATTGGACAACCGGTGAATCTGTCTTGACATGGATCACTGGAAGTTCGCGTTATAACACTGTCTTCGCTGGACTCTTTATTGACGACGAGGGTCACATCTTGCATGGGACAGCATTTGGAATGGTCCGCTATCCAGCCCGTTGAATCGGGTCACTCAGTGAGCGATTGGCGTCCCTGCGGAGTTGCGTAGGCAAGCAACGCCAACTTGACACCGATACGAATTCGACGCGTGCGTTCATCAGTGTTGATGAGTCCCATGGCCCAAAATCGGGAGGCCGAATAAATGACTGCTTCAAAGGTAGTGGTGATGTCGGCAAGATCGGCGTCACTGGAAAGTTCGCCTTGAATTTGCGCCTGTTGTAAAAAAGGAAAAATGCCATCGGACGCATGGTGTTCAATGAAAAACTCGCGAGGGTTCGCATCGTCGCTCATCACGGCAAGTAAAAGCGAGGGAGTCATCGCCTGAAAAGCCACGTTGCTGATACTGACTGCGCTTTGGCAGATTTGGCCTAGAGACATGTTCGGTTGAAGTGAACCGACGATAGGGGTGATCTCAGCAAGCACTTGATCAAGTGCTGCACGCACGATTGCTTCGCGAGTATCAAATAAGTTGTACAGCGTCGTGACGCTGACCCCAACCTTTTCGGCGAGTGCCCGCATTGAGAGGTTTTCCAGTCCACCTTCGTCAATCATGACGCGGGCGACTGCGAGGATATTTTGGTGATTAGTCATCCGTCGAGCTCGGCGACCGTCCATATGAGCAAGCCTATCTAGGCGAGTGGCTTCGCTCAGAGAGCAGATTTCGCATGCGTCTGGCTAGTTTGAATTCGTGAGCACATTCCCATTTGGTGAGTCAATTTCGCCGATCACAACACACGGCATCGAAGAATGGGTTCGCCAAGGATGCGCGAGCAGCGCCTGGACCGTGGGAGCCCTGATCCCGAACACGTTCGAAGCGGTTGTTCGGCTTTCGGCGCCAGCCCCAGGAATGCAGCACTGGTGGTCGGTGTATAGAGAGATGTTCGTCGCGCTGGGTTCTACTTGTGCCGGATATTCATCGCCTCGGAGCACATTGACATTCGGCATTTGGGAAGGGCATGGCTTCTGGTCGGAGTCCAATGACAAAGAACTCTCTCGAATTTCAAGACTTGAAATGCCAAATCGGAAGTACTTTCTTCTGACGGGTGACTCGTTGTCGATAGATGAGTTGAGATATCCAGGTTCAGGCGAATGGCGCAATCCAGACCTTGTGTGGCCAGATGATCACGCTTGGTTCATTGGAACCGATGTTGACTTTTGGTCCCTCTACGTTGGTGGTTCGTTGAAAATGATTCAAGAAATCGAATCTCAATTCGGCGGTTCCTGTAGACGGGTTAACTTCTCTGACAAACTTGTCGTCGAGAACTAAATTTATTAGTGGAGCTGGGGGGTATCCACCCTACCCATATTATGGATGGTTTGGACGCCTGTTCCGGTCTGATTACGCCAAGCGATTACGCCAGATACGCAGCACCGACTTCGAGAAATCCACCTGCGCGAATGCATGCAGACCACTGTGCGTAGTTCTTTGAGCATGTCTAGGAACCAGCGGGCGACATGGTCGCTCAGCGTTAATGAGGATTGGCCAGAGTTCTAGACATTCCAGACTTGATATTGATTAGGCCTGATTCTTTCGCATCCCTCGCTCGCCCTTGGTGACGGGCAACAATGAATCCATGACAAGCACAGTGGTGGTTTTCCTCGTGGTCGCAACGATTTTTTCAATCGGCGATTGGTGGGCAGTTCAGGTTGCGAAGAAATCATTTGAATATGTTTGCAAACCACTTGCCACCGTTGGTTTTCTCGCTGCGGCTATCGCAATTTCCAAGGCCGAAAGTCTTCCGCAAACGTGGCGAATCGTTGCTCTGGTCTTTTGTTTGTTGGGCGATGTGTTTCTCATGCTCCCACGTGATGCATTTGTACCTGGTCTGGCCTCGTTTGCAATCGCGCAAATCTGTTTCGCCGTCAGCTTGTTGACCCAAGATGTGACGTCAACTCGACTCGTAGTAGGCCTTGTGATTGTTGTGCCGATCACGATCTTCTTGGCGCGTCGTTTCGTGAAATCAATTTCAACATCTGGCCACAAAGAACTAGTTGTTCCCGTGGTCGTTTACATGATGGTGATTGCCGCTATGGCTGTCAGTGCAATTGCTGGCGGAACTGCGATTGGTATTGCTGGAGCAGCATTCTTCTTGTTGTCTGATGCGTTGATTGCTGAACATCGATTCGTCAAAGAACGCTCGTGGCAACCAGTTGGAATCATGGTCACGTATCACGCGGCTTTGGCGGGCCTTGCTCTCGGTCTGTTATAGAGACGACTGTCGCGATGAGCGACGCAAAGTAAAGACTGCGCAACGTATTGGTGGAGCTGGGGGGAATCGAACCCCCGTCCATCAGGCGATGAGCGTTCGTGATACGACCATTCCCGATTTCGAGACTGACGCAATCTCACCGACGGGTCGGATGTTTTCTATTGCTAGAAAACCACGGCACGTCTTTGCGTGTGGTCAGCGAACTTTCTCGCGGTCAGCGTTCTTTCTAGCTGTCATCCCCCGCTTCTGTTGCCGGGCTGCGGTGGATCGGCCCCGTGCGCCATTTCTGGTCACGATGTCTCTTTACAACCTGAGAATCAGGCGGCAAGAGCGAACTGCTGGTTGGCAATTCTGTTTTTTGCCCCGTTTAACGATTCTGAGCAAATCGGGTCGCACGCTCGGCCACCGGAACTCATGTCGAAACCTGTCAGCCCCAATAACGTTAATGCGCCTTCATCATACAGGGAGGGGTGGGGGATAGTTGCCGCGGAATAACACTCGCTGTGGTCGGTGGCATTCGAAACTGTCATCAGAAGCTCTGCGGTTTCCTAAACCGCAGGTCGTAGGTCCGTTGAAAAGTTAGACAAGTGATCTAGACATTGCCTTTGCGTTGGCGACCCATTTCGCGATCGATATCGCGTTGGGCATCTTTCTTGGCCAGTGCCTGACGCTTATCGCCTTTGGTGCGACCCTGAGCAAGCGCAAGTTCAACTTTGGCGCGACCATCTTTGAAATACAAACTGAGCGGGATGAGCGCCAAGCGTTCCTGACCAACTCGGGCCGAGAGGCGGGCGATCTCGCTGCGATTGAGCAGCAACTTACGAGGTCGGTTGGGATCGTGGGCTCCCACGCCATGGGCGAACTTATAGGGCGAGATGTGCATCCCCTCGATCCATATTTCGCCATCGTGGAAACGGGCGTAGGTATCAACGATTTGGACATGTCCATCACGCAGGCTTTTGACCTCGCTACCTTGCAGCATGATGCCAGCTTCGACGACATCCAAAATGGTGTAGTCGTGGCGCGCCTTGCGATTGCTGGCGATGAGCTTGGTGCCGGTGGCGGACATAGTGCTTTCAGGCTACGCCTTGGGCGTCAGGGCGATACCCTGCAGGGGGTGGAAGCAACTGGTGATGCACTCCGTGAAGAACTCTTTGTCACCCCTGAGGTGTACGAGGCGATGTCTGTTTTGGCTGTGGCCGAGTATCCGCTTGAAGCCTGTGGGTTGATGGCGGGGGAGCCTGGCTCAAACCGCATCACGCGTTTTTTCCCCTGTCGCAACATTGAGCAATCGGCGCGGATTTACACCATTGACCCCGTCGACCACCTACGGGCAGAACGCACAGCCGAGGACGCCGGACTTGAAATCAGGGGCGTGATGCACAGCCATACCCATACCGAGGCCTTCCCCAGTGCGACCGATGTGTCAGCGGCTCCCGACCCCGATTGGCATTATCTGATTGTCACGCTGAAAAGAGAAACGCCAGAGATGCGCACCTATCGCATCGTCAAAGACCTGATCGCAGAGGTCACAGTCGAAATTCTGAGGTAATTGAGGCTTGTGTTCTCATTTGCCCGGGGATTCATTAGAATCCCGAGTGACTTAGTAGGGAATTCACCCTGCGGTGGCAATGATGGAGGTGAGTATGGTTCCGTTCGAGAGTGTTATTGACCTCATTGGCAACACCCCGCTCGTTGACGTCAGCTGTTTGTCGCCCAATCCCAAGGTTCGCATTTTGGCGAAATTGGAGAACCAAAACCCCTTTGGTTCGGTGAAAGACCGCATCGCTAAATCAATGATTGAAGACGCTGAAAAAAATGGTCGCTTGATGCCAGGTCAGACCATCATTGAGCCATCCTCGGGGAACACGGGCATTGCCTTGGCTGCCATCGCTCAGGTGCGGGGTTACCCGATCAAGATTTTGATGCCGACAAGCGTGTCCATTGAGCGTCGTCAGATGCTTGATATTTTTGGTGCGGAAGTGATTTTGACTCCTGGCGCCGAAGGTTCAAATGGGGCCGTCTTGCGAGCGATTGAAATGTCCAAGCAGAATCCCGAATGGTGTTTCTTGTATCAGTACGCCAACGACGCCAATGCGCGTGCCCACTACGAAGGTACTGGACCCGAAATCTTGCGGGATTGCCCAGAGATCACTCACTTTGTCGCGGGCCTCGGAACCAGTGGAACTTTGATGGGCACGGGTCGCTATCTCAAGGAGAATAAGCCTGGGGTCAAGATCATCGCCGTTGAACCTCCACTGGGTGAAAGCGTTGAAGGATTGCGAAACCTCGATGAGGGTTATGTCCCGCCGTTGTTTGACAATTGGCACGGCTTTGACATTCTTGATCGCAAGCGCGTTGTGCGTCCGCGTGAATCCATTGAATGGACACGCCGCATGGTTCGTGAATGTGGCATCTTTTCCGGTATATCGGCGGGCGCAGCGCTGGCTGGCGTGGCCAAAGTTGCCAGTGAGATTGATGAAGGCACGATTGTTTTCATCGTCTGTGATGGTGGCTGGAAATATCTCTCAACCGGGGCCTACACCGACGATTTGGATGAGGCTGAAGCCCGCGCCGAAAAGATCATTTACTTCTAAAACAGTGAGTGAAATGCGGATGTCACGAATGTGATGCGCAAAATGGTGTGATCGTCCTCATTTATGAGTGCACACCCCTGCGGTACTGTTTCGTTCAGTGAATATGGAAAAAGGCAAGAAATCAGTTGCGCGATCTCGCCGAGATACTCGTCGACGCTTTGAGCAGTGGGTGCAAAATCCTGCGTGCGGGGCAAATCTTGTGTCAGCGGTGCACAATGTCAAAATGGGGGCCGTGGCTCGGCGTGAGAATCCACTGGCGCCCAAAGAAGGACAATCGGTTTTCGCTTTAGCCCGAGGTAACAATTTTGAAGCCAGCCTTGTCCGCGATGGTGCAAAAGTTCTTCTTGCATCAATGCACAAAGTTGGACTCTTGAAAAAAACCGAAAAGTCATTTCTCGATTTTCGTACTTCAGCCAATGGGGGACCCCTTGCTGATTTAGATGAGGCGATCAAGAAATCTGAAAAGTTACTCGTATCTTTAGCGGACGCATCAACTTTTCGGGGCGTTATCTCAAGTCTGACATTGCGAATTCCTAAAGGTGTCATGCTCCCCGAGGCGACGCTGATCATTGATGTCGTATGCGTCAAGGACAATCCCGAGGAAGATGCAGGCGCCATTATCTCTGTCGGTGAAGTCAAAACATATCCCGACCGTGGCGGCTACACATCAAAATCCGATCTAGCCAAAGCCCGTGCCCAGATGGGACTGTATGTCCACGCTCTTGAACTAGTTCTAGAAAAACTTGGCTTGGGCACGTCTCTTGCCCTGAGTAATGAAGGCTTTCTGATTCTCACGTATCCGGGCTCGAATCAACCGCGAATCAGAATGGGTGAAGATCTGCGATTCCAAGCAGAGCGGGCCAAGCGCGGATTTGAGTTGATGGGCGAGTCCGCTGAACGTATGCCAGACATCATCGGTGCGGGCGAGGACGAAGAAGATCTGGACATGATTAATGAAGTATTGAAAGCACCTGTGGCCTTTAGTGATGCTTGCTTATCATTTTGTGAGCGCTCTGAGGCGTGCTTCAATCGTGCAATGACCGATGGAAGCGGCGCAGTTCTCGGTGATGAGGTTGAGCGATTTCTCGGTGGCTTAAGTTTGTCGCGCGTCGATGAGTTGCTTGATGGGGCCAAGACTAAAAATTCGGCAGAGCGTGATTTTCTCTCTCAGATGAAAAGCCCGATTGTTGGTTTTTCGTGAGCGGCGAATTAGAAACTATTCGTCGCATCACTGCTTGGCACGTGGGCTCGGCACTTCCGCGTGGTGAAGTCATCAATGTTCATGTGGCTGACAACGATGAAATATTGATCCTGTCATTCGTGCGTATGGGAGGCGAGTCCTTGCCGTGGGGTGTAGCCCTCGGCCTCATGGGCGAAGAAGCAGAGTTCTTTAGTGTCGCGGATCCACGTAACCGTGATCTGGTAGCTACAAGTTTGGTTGAGGTGGCGAAGCGAGTCCTGATTCACTTTGGTCACCCCGACTTCACCGAGAACACCGATGAGACAGCCATGATGTATCGGCATCGCCAAATATGGGTGCCGGGTCGTTCGCATCTTGACCTTTTACACACCATCGCTTTCGCCTATGCCCGAACAACATGGGATCGCCCAGAGATCGAAGTTCTGCGAGCCTTTGGACAACTGTGCAACTGTCTCTTCGTTGAATCGCAAAGACCGGGACAGCAGACCGTCATCGTGGCATCTGATGCCTTGAAGATCGCTCATATTTTTCCTGGATCGTCAGTGCGGCAGGGCCATCTTGGTTATTTACTCGGTTGGTTGGGTCGCCAGCGAACGCGCCAGACGCGTCTAGTGGCCGCTCACGCGGCAGAGAAACTTTCAGTTGCCGCAATGCTCGATCCAGAATTAGAGCGCAGCCAATTAGGTCCTTTAGTTGAAAAGTGGAATGAGCCGGCGTGGGATGAGCGCGTGAGTAAAGGTAAAAAGACCGCTGTCGCAATCTCTCTGGTTTTACAAACAGAGTTGGAGCGTCGACACCAATTAGTGGAAAGCACAATTGAGATTTTGCGTCAGGATGCTCGCGCATATAACTCTGGCTTGACCGATCTCGTACGCATTGGTACCGACAAATTTTCCAAGTTGTGGTTCGATAACGCATTGAGGGAATCGGCTGGCAATATTGATGAGCGCCCTTTCTGGCCCGGTCTCTGGGGAGATGTGAACGCGCGTGAGGCATCATTTGCTTACCATCAGCGGGTAGCGGCAGACAGAGAACGCGTCCATTTCTTGGTTCATGGCGATCCTGAATTGCAGAATGAAGAATTGATGAAAGGTCATGGACTACGCGGCAAAGTGAAATCCGTTTCAGGTAATGGATCTACGTGGACCTTTATCTATGATTACCCCGAGTTGCCATCATTGAAAATAGGTGGGACTTTATCTATCGCCGGGATTCCCAAATGTTCCTTAACGATCGTCTCCATTGATCCAGAGACCCGTGAAGTGATTCTTGTTCCAGGGTGGAAATCGCGAAAAACTGGGGTAGGACCCGCAGCTGAGGCACCTAGTGACCGATCATGGTTGCGTCAAACACTGATTTTACTCGAGGATTTCCCAGCAAATTTGGTGGCCAAACTTTCCTACAAAGTCGCTAAACAATCCGAAACAGACTTTGACATTCTTGATTATTTCTCCTTCGAGGCCGACGATGTTCCAGTTGCTGGGGGTGATGATGAATGAGCAAGGTGATTAAATCGCTCAAAGAATTCATTCGTGGTGATCTGGCTTTATGCGTTGTGAAGGCACCGCCTGGATCAGGTAAAACATACACATTAATCGAATCACTAGAAGTTGTTATTAAGAGCAAGTTGCGGGTTGTCATTGTTGCCCAAACGAATAACCAAGTAGATCAAATTTGCCAACGAATTGTTGAGCGTTTTACCGATCAGACTGTCTATCGGTATTCGAGCAAGAGCTACGACGCTCCCTCTGACGGGCATGAGCGGGTGTCTGTGGTGAAGCACTCATCGGGTCTCCCAGTTCGTTCGGGGATCGTTGTCGGAACGGCCTCGAAGTTTGGCTTATCCGAACTGGATGGGCAGTTTGACTTGCTCTTTGTTGATGAAGCATGGCAAATGGCCTGGGCTGACTTCCTGCCGATGCGACACATCGCCCCGCGCTACATATTGATTGGTGATCCCGGACAGATTCCACCGACTATTGGTATTGAAGTTGATCGATGGGAGTCGTCGTATTTTCAGCCTCACGTCGCCACTCCGCAGATCATTCTCGCAAACCCTACATTGGCCGATGACTTGCTGGCTTTGGAGATAGCAGTGTGTCGCCGTCTCCCCGCCGATTCAACTGCTCTGGTCAACGGGTTCTATGACTTCAAGTTCGAGTCAGATGCCCAACCAGGTGAACGATTTATTCGGCCGACGCGACAAGTCGCGGTTGACACGCTGGCAGATGATTCTGTCGATCGGGCACTCCAACAGATGTGGCAATCAAAAGAGCCTTATTCGACTTCAATGATCGGCTACCCAACTCCAGTTTCGGGGCCGGCATCGGGAACCGATCTTGAATTGGCCACTTTTGTCGGTGACATAGTGAAGCGTCTGATGGACCGCAAGTGTGAGATTTCAACGGGACCTCATGAGCGCGACAAACCACGACAGTTAACGATCAATGACATTGGTGTTGTCTCAACTCATAACCAAATGAATACTGCGATCCAGCATGTACTTGTAGGTATCAAAAAGTCATACGAGAAAATTAGAGTGACGACTCCGGAGCGATGGCAGGGCTTGGAAAAGCCAATCATGATCGCCGTTCACCCGTTATCAGGCGTGACATCACCATCTGGATTTGATCTTGAGACCGGTCGTCTGTGTGTGATGTC